>JAKSCH010000486.1 GCA_022360695.1 Gemmatimonadota bacterium | reverse complement strand
GACGGACCGTATCGTCGAGGCCATCGACGCTACGCGGGACTACGTGGCGGGGGTGATCGCCGCGAAGTCGACGAGCGAGGCCGACTTCGAGGCGTTCATGCTGCCCCTGCGACCGCTCATCAGGGAGAACTTCGCGGTAGGGGCTCGGGAGCAGCTCGACCAGTTTCGGGCGCAGATGGATGCCTGGAAGACGGAGTTCCCGACCGAGGACTGGGCGGCGCTCCGCGTCGTGGTCCTCGGCTTTCATCAACCGCGGGACGAGTACGCGTTGAAGCTGTTCTTTCAGTGGCTTCTCGAGGAACCGGCCTACGAAAAAAGGGTGGTGTTCGCGGAGTTCCAACACTCCATCTTCGGCCCGGATCGCGCTGAAGCCGTCCGGCTGGCTCTGGAGCTGTTGACGAAGGTCGACCTGGATGCCGGGGCCGCCGAGATCATGTTCGGAGACGAGGCGATGCTCGGAAGGGACGTCATGGGCCCGGCCGCCGGGAGCATCATCCGAGCGTGGGGGCAGCCGACGTGGCCGTAATTCGACCGCTGCGCATCTCCAGCGCGCGATCGTAGCGATTCGAAACTATCTTGGGCGAGCTCGCTTCGAACGCGTTGCGACACTCACCCAAGATCCATGACCGAGATTTCGACCCAGGAACGTCGGGCGGCGCTTCGGCGTCCCTTTCCATCGCTCTCCCGGCTCGAGGCGGCGAGCGGCCTCCCGTTCATCGTCGCCTCGGTCTCGGCGCTCGCGGACCCGCGCGCGCCGATCGACCCGGCCGAGGGCTCGAGCGGATGATCCTCGCCGCGGTCCAGACGCCCGGCGAGCTCCCGTTCCTGCGGGAGATGATCGCCTTGTTCTCGGTGAGCACGCTGTTGGCGTGGGCGTGCCATCGGCTCAAGATCGTGCCGATCGTCGGATTCCTCGTAGCGGGCATCCTCGTCGGACCGTCCGGCTTGAGCCTGGTCCAGGACCAGGAGCTGGTGACCCAGACGGCGGAGATCGGCGTCATCCTGCTCTTGTTCTCGATCGGCGTCGAGTTCAGCCTCGACAAGCTCTCCCGCATCCGCCGGTTCATCCTGGTGGGCGGTGGGCTGCAAGTCGGCGCCACGGTGACGATCGTGGCGCTCTTGTCCGCGGGCGCCGGTGTCGACTGGCGGATCGGCGTGTACACGGGGTGCCTGGTCGCGCTCTCGAGCACCGCCATCGTGCTCAAGCTGCTCTCCGACAGCCGTCGGACCGACACGCCGTCGGGCCGGATCTCGCTCGGCATCCTGATCCTCCAGGATCTGTCCATCGTGCTCATGGTGCTGCTGCTGCCGGTGCTCGGGACGAGCGGTGCCTCCGGGGGACCGATCGCGCGCGCGCTCATCGAGGCGGTGGTCATCATCGCCGTGGTCCTGGAGCTGGGTCGCCGGATCGTGCCCCGTCTGCTCGATCGCGTCGCCCACCAACGGAGCCAGGAGCTGTTTCTGCTCGCCGTCGTCACGATCTGCTTCGGGATCGCCTGGATCCTCAAGCTCGCCGGCGTCAGCCTGGCGCTGGGCGCGTTTCTCGCCGGTCTCGTCGTGAGCGGGAGCCGGTTTCGAGAGCACGCGATCGGCGACGTTCTCCCCTTGCGCACGTTGTTCACGGCGGTCTTCTTCGCCTCGGTGGGCATGCTCCTCGATCTGCGTTTCGTGCTCGAGCGCCCGCTTCTCATCCTCGGCGTCGCGCTGGCCGTCGCCGCGCTCAAGCTCGGGATCACCTCGATCGCCG
>JAKSCH010000530.1 GCA_022360695.1 Gemmatimonadota bacterium | reverse complement strand
TGTTCGTCTCGATGACGCCGTTCGTCAGCCGCGAGCCCACCCACATGAGCAACGGCATACGAGAGAAGTACGAGCCCGCGTTCAAGCGAACGAGCGTGCGTCCGTCGTCGTTCGGATCCCAGGCGAGACCGAACCGCGGCTGGAAGTTGTCGAGATCGTCCGGGAGCGTCCCGTCGGACGGGAAGTCCGCCGTCCCGATGAACGGAGCGTAGTACGTCTCGCTCGGCTCGACGATCAGGTCCGGGTGCCACGATCCTTCCCAACGTACGCCGAGATTGAGGGTAAGGTTGCTCTGTGGCTGCCAGGTGTCCTGGATGAAGAACGCGAGCTCGTCGACGCTGAAGTCCGACACGCCGAGTTGATCCTGGGGCCCGCTCAAACGAGCGCCCTGCAGGTAGAGCAGGACGGGTCCGGTGATCGTCGTCCCCTCGGGGCAGACTCCGACCGCGCTGTCCGAGCCGTCCGAGCAGGTCACGTAGTTGTTGCCCTGCTCCACGAAATTGATGAAGCCGTCGACCGAGCTGAAGATGTAGCGTCCGTTCGAGAACCCGATGAACTGCTGCGACTCCTTCGTGTGGTTCCACTCGAATCCCGCCTTGAACAGGTGATCGCCCGTCGAGAAGGAGACGTTGTCGAGTAGCTGGATACGCGTGTCCTCCGCGGGATCGATCGGGAGGAAGAACGGGAGCCCGATCCGGAAGCCATCGGCGAAATCCATCGCGATGTCGGGGAACGGCCGCCCTCCGATGTCCGCGAACGCCGGTTGCGGCGGCGCGGGGGAATCCGGCAGCAGCGGACCGTCGTAGCCGCGCGGGCGCGACTCACGCGCCCACTGGAACCGAAACTCGTTCGAGACCGTGTTCGAGAGTTGCGAGCGCAGACTCCCGTTGATCGCGTGGGAGAAGTCCTCCTCGAGTCCGTTGGCGCTCAGCCCCCACGAGTCGACATCGAAGGTCCCGTTCCGCTGTTGCGAACGCGTGTAGTTGTACTTCAGAGACGCCTGGTTGTCCCCGCTCAAGTTGAGATCGAGCTTCGCGATCAACGCGTTGTTGTCGTCGGTGCGCTCGATCGGACCGAACTCGTTTTCGAACAACCCCGGCCATTGCGTGGTGAGGAAGTCGCTGAGCTTCTCGAGCTCGGCGGGATTGTTCACGACGCGATTGAACTGTTTGGTCTCGGTCGCTTCCTGCTGGTCGTACGCGATGAAGAAGAACGCCTTGTCGCGGACGATCGGACCGCCCAGCGTGAACCCGAACTGGCTCCGCGTGAAATCCGGCTTTTCGGGCGTGATCCCCCCGACCGGGCTGAAGCCCGACGAGATGCCGTCCCACTGCCCGAAGTAGTGTGCCGAGCCTTCGAACTCGTTCGTCCCCGACTTCGTGATCACGTTGACGAACCCGCCGGCCGATCTACCGAACTCCGCCGAGGCGCCCTGGTTGACCACCACCATCTCTTCGATGGCGTCTTGGTTGAACGTGAAGGCGGGTCGCTGGCCTCCCCGCTGTTCCCCGAAGAACGGGTTGTTGAAGTCGGCACCGTCCACCGAGACGTTGTTGAAGATCCCGCGTTGGCCGGCGATGTTGAGCACGTCGCCGTCCGGACCCTGCGACACGGAGACGCCGGGGGTGAGCAGCGTGTAGTCCAGGAAGTTGCGGCCGTTGTTCGGAAGGTTGTCCACCACGTCTTCGGACAACCGCTGGGAGCTCGACACGTCCTCGGTATCGACCAGCGGCGCGCGCTCACCGCTGATGGTGATCTCGGACAACGCGACCGGCTTGAACTCGAGCACGAGATCGAGCGTCTCGCCGACCCGGAGCACCAGTCCCTCGATCCGCTCGTCGCCGAACTGGCCGAGCGCCCGGGCGGTGACGTCGTAGATCCCGAGCGGCAGCAGCGTCCGGACGAAGGTCCCGCTCGATGTCGTCTCGACGGTCACCCGGAGCCCCGTCTCTCGGTGCTCCATGAGCACCGCCGCCCCCGGCACGCCCGCACCGGTGGGATCGCGGACGACCCCGCGGATCACTCCGGTCGTGGCTTGGGCTTGTGCGGCGAGATCGGCGATGCCGATGGAGAGAGACGTCAGGAGGAACGTGGCGAGGGTGCGGAGAATCGGTCGAGCTGAGCTTGGTCTCGGCTCAGATCGCATGGGCGACTCCTCGGTTTGAGCGCGGCGGCTCGATCGCTGCGAGATTCGCAGATCCTGCGACGATTCGGGGTTCCACCGTCGACAGGGCCGGGTGATCGGAGGCTCCATCCGACTCTACGAGACCGCCCCTCGGCGAGCAACGGGTTCGAGGCCCGGTTGTTACGTGACCGTGACGGGGAGGGCGGCGCGACCCGTCTTCAGGTCGCCGGCGGCTCCGAGATACCCGCGATCGCGAGCACGTCGTCGGGAGCGTGCGCTTGGAAGTCCGGCGCGACGGGCCACCCGTCGAGGGGAGCATCGGCCCCGTAGGCCGCGCCGATGGCCACGACGCGGAGCGCGGCGCCCCGTCGATCGAGCTCCCGGTTCGCGTTGGCCGCGCACTGTGCGTCGACCGGATGATCCCCGACGTAGAGGACCGTGCCCTCCTCATCCTCGGTCAGCGTGTCGAGACAATGGAGCAGTCCGTCGGCATCGGGCTTCTGGCGCTCGTAGGCCACGTCATCGCACCCGACGACCAGTCGGAAGTGATCACCCAGATCGGCGTGCCCGAGCGCGGCGCGGATGTTGTCGCTGGTGTTCATCGACACGATCGCCTGTGGCCAGTCGGCGAGACGCCGAACGACCTCCGCGATGCCCTCGAACCAACGGGTCGGCGTCGAGTCCTCGGCTTGATAGCCGGTCCACAGTCGACCCGCGGCTCGGATTTGATCCTGCGACAGCTCGAACTCGACGCGGTAGAGGTCCTGCCAGTTCTGCCAGCGGTAGATCGCGGAGTCATAGAGCCGCTGTTCCGACAGCACGTGGAACTCGTCCGCGGCTCGATCGGTCACGGTCTCGATGATGCGCCGCGTCACCGATCGGTTGCGGGCCCGCGTGTCGACGAGGGTGTTGTCGAAATCCCAGATGACCGCCTTGAGCGCGTGCGAGAGCATCGCGCGATGGTATCGGGCGCGGCCTCGAAAGCCAAGCTGTCCGCCGGCCGAAACGCGGATCGAGCCCCGCCTCGACCGACGCCCGACCTCGGCGCTCTAGTGTGGTGCATCAAAAGTCCCTTGACCACCGAGAGTGGTGAGGCGCCCGCTCGCCAAGACGCGAGAACGAAGGCGTAGCCATAGCTACGTCGAGATCGAGCAACGACGGCGAGCGGGATGCATCGCCGCTCGAATGG
>JAKSCH010000463.1 GCA_022360695.1 Gemmatimonadota bacterium | reverse complement strand
GCGCACCGCCTCCCAGCGCGCACGTGCTAGTTCTGTTTGACGAGTCTCCTCGCTGAAACCGCGATAGTAGAAGAGAAAGGACGTCGTACTGGATACGACCACGAAAGTCAGGATGATCGCGAGCCATATTCGTCGATGTTGCTCCGCGCTCTTTAGGCCGAGGCTACCCACAACGATCCCCAGTTGGATGACAGTTGCGACCATTACGGCGATCAGAGCACCACCGCTCAGTTGAGGAACTAATTCAAACATGCCCCCGAATGTGCTGAACCCAGATACCGCACAGCCGATGAGTGCGGCGATTGCCGAGAAGCCTGAGAGGGTCAACAGTCGATCGCGGGTGCGGCGAGGAGACATATACAACTCCTTGTGGGTTCTCAGTGCAACGAAGCATTCAGGTGCAGTTGATGGTCTATATGTCGTCAGCGGCGTACACGACATCGCGTATGGTGAGACGAGCACTCTATTCTAATGGATCTGAACGTGCAGGCGCCACGGGAGAGCGCTACGGTGGCTATAGGGAGGCCATAGCGATGGCTGCGCCGACCATCGGAAAGACGCGGTTAGAGCGGTGTCAATAGTTGGGTTGCGCTGACGCGGTCGTGGCTAATGCGATCCGTCTATGTCGGCGAACGTCTGAGGCCTTGTAGGGCCTATCGATAATGTCGTGGCAGCGCGAGCGTGAGGTCGTCCGGCTCACGGCCGGCGCCATCGGCGACGCGCGAGAGTCGACGTCGGCGCATCGAGCTGACCGCTCTGCCGAATCTGTGATCGGAGAGTCGCGTCTAGCGGTCGCCACTCAAGATGTTGCCCAAGATATCACCTCCGATGCCAGCGACGCCCTTGCTCTCGCCCTTGTTCCGGCCGTGTCGGGCCGTCGCGTGGATCCGATCGGCCAACCGGGAGAAGGGAAGACTCTGTAGGAACACCGTGCCCGGCCCGGTGAGGGTCGCGACGAACAGCCCCTCGCCGCCGAACAGCGCGTTCTTGAACCCGCCGACCATCTCGATGTCGTAATCGACCGTGTTCGCCATGCCGACGATGCAGCCCGTGTCGACCCGCAGCTTCGCGCCGGCTTCCAGGTCGCGCTGGATCACCGTGCCACCGGCGTGCGCGAACGCGAGGCCGTCGCCGGTCAGGCGCTGGAGGATGAAGCCCTCACCGCCGAACAGACCGGCGCCGATCTTCTTGGTGAAGGCGACCTCGATCTCGATCCCCTGCGCGGCGCACAGAAACGAGTCCTTTTGACAGATGAACTCGCCCTTGAAGCCGCCGAGATCGATCGGGATCACCTTCCCCGGGTAGGGCGCGCCGAACGCGACGTGGCCCTTGCCCGAGCCCTGGTAGGTGAAGTTCGTGATGAAGAACGACTCGCCCGTGACCATGCGCTTGAACCCCTTGAACATCCCTCCGTCGGTACCGGTCTGCATGGAGATGCCGTCCTCCATGAACATCATCGTGCCGGCCTCCGCGCGGACGCCCTCGCCGGGGTCGAGCTCGACCTCGACGATCTGCATGTCGTCGCCGAAGATCTGATAGTCGATCACGTCTGCGGGCACGGGTGCTCTCCTTTCGCGGGTTTCAACGACGCTCGACGCGTAACGGGACGATCCTACGGATCGGCCGAGATCACCCGCCATAGCCGGGTTCGGGTACAATCTCGCGTCCGAGGCCGGACGACGGCGAACGTCACGTTCCGCGGCACACTCACCCTACATGTGCACCCGGCGCGGGTGGGGGCTCACCCAGCGAGAAGCCGGACGCGAAGGAGTCGCGCGAGTCGCCGCGGCCGGTCTGGCGACCCGTCGTCAGCCTGGCGCCGAACGGCAGCGCCGAGGAGGTTGAGGGACGGACTACCCCTGGAGAATCGCCATGAAGCCGATCCGGTCCTCGCTCGTCGCTGTCACCGTTTTGGTCGCGAGCTCGGGGTGCACCTCGACGGATGGAGCCGACGCGGGCGACCCGTCCGCCTCGAGCCGCGCGGCCCGCCCCGGCCCCGTCTTCGAGGTGGGGGCGGCGTTTCCGACCCTCGCGCTCCCAGCGCTCGAAGACGGGCGACCCAGCTCCGTCGCCGATTACCGCGGGAAGAAGGTGATCCTGCACGTGTTCGCGTCCTGGTGAGCGGGCTGCCGCGTGCACGTGCCCGGGTGGCACGAAGCGACCGCAGCGCTCCAGGACGCCGGCGAGGTCCAGATGCTCGGGATCATCCAGGAGCAGCACCCCGACCGCGCTCGCCTGTTCATGCAGTGGAAGGAGATGGGCTGGCCGATCCTCGTCGATTCGTACAACCTGCTCGAAGTCCCGTACGTCCCGATCACCGTCGCGCTGGACGAAGCCGGCGTCGTGACGAAGCTCCTCGGGCCCCTACAAGACGAGGGGCCGCTCGGTTCGGACTTCGTGGCCGAGACGTTCCCGGCGGGCGAGGGGGCGGGAGCCTCACCACCGGTGGTCCCTGACCTCGAGTCGCTCGCCCAGACGGCGAGGGCGGAATCGAGTCCGGAGTCGTGGCGCGCGTTCGGCGACGCGGTCGCCGTGTGGGGTGGACCCGATCGAGCGACGGACGCCATCGAGGCGTTCGAGGAGGTCGTCCGCGCGACGCCCGACGACGGGTTGGCGCACTTCCGGCTCGGCGTCGCGTACCGCATGCGGTACGATTCCGAAGGGCGACGCGACGCCGATTTCCAGAAGGCCGTCGCGCACTGGGGTACGGCGCTCGAGATCGACCCGAACCAGTACATCTGGCGCAGGCGAATCCAGCAGTACGGTCCCCGGCTCGACAAACCCTACCCCTTCTACGATTGGGTGCCGACCGCGCGCGAGGAGATCGCGGCCCGGGGCGACGTACCGTCTCCGCTCGTGGTCGAGCCCCGGGGCTCCGAGTTCGCGGAGCCTGTCGAAGCGTTCGCGACCGCGGACCGACCCGTCGCCGAGCCCGACCCCCTCGGCCGCGTGCTGCGGGACGACGGCGAGTTCATCGCGGTCGAGACGACCGCCGTGCCATCGGCGGTCCCCCCCGGCGAGGTGGCGCGCGTCCACTTCACGTTCCGACCGATCGTCGAGCAGCTCGCGCATTGGAACAACGAAGCCGACGACATGGTGGTCTGGGTGGATCCGCCCGAGGGTTGGGACGTCGACAGCCCGATGACGGTCTACTCGGTGCCGCCCGAAATGGTGAGTCAGGAGACGCGCTCGGTCGAGGTGGAGATCCGCGCCGCCCCGAGCGCGGAGGGCGACGTGACGATCCCGGCGTACGCGCTCTACTACGTGTGCGAGGACATCAACGGGGTGTGTATGTACCGACGTCACGACCTCGATGTCGAAGTGTCTATCGAGCGCTGATCGAGACGGGCGCCCGAGCCGCATAGGGCCCGAGCGCCCGGTGCGTGCTCCTATGCGTCCGCGAGCGCGCGCACGGCCTCGCTGAGCTTCCGGACCTTCGTCCCATCCGGGGACGCTTCGATCTGGTCGGCCAGGTCACCGGCCAGCTCGTCGAGCGCGTCGCGACGCGCTGGGCCGGAACGACGCTCGGCGTCGTCCAGGACCGATCGGGTACGCTGAATCCGGTCCGTCGAGAGACCGCCGGAACGCTCGAGCTGGTCGACGTACGCTCGTGCGAGCGCGAACGTCGTCGGCCACTCGAAGACCGGCTGTCCCTGCGAGTTGAGGTAGGAGAGCTGGACCGAGTTCGCGGCGTCGATCTCGTTCTGCGACAGCCAGCCGCTCGGGACGAGCTCGAAGATGTCGAGCCCCCGGGCGATCTCGGAGTTCACGATCACGCCGTTGTACCAGTAGACCGACCAGCTACCGCCCATCTGCATCCGCTCGGCCGTCACCGGCCCACGGTCGAAGTACGCGATCTCGACCGGGGTCCTGGGATCGGTCCAGTCGATGAGCGAGATCCCGCCCTGATACCATCCCTGGATCATGATGTCGCGTCCGGGGACCGGGATCAGCGAGCCGTTGTGCGCGACGCAATTCTCTTCGGGCGTCTGGGCCGCCGGCAACTTGAAGTAACTCTGGAACTCCATCTTCCGGTTCTCGATCGTGAAGATGGCGTTCGCGCCCCACTCGTACGGATCGCTTTCTCGGCACTTCGGGGCGCCGCCGCCGCCCCACTCGTCCGTGAACAGGATCGCGGTGCCGTCGTTGTTGAGGGTGGCCGAGTGCCAGTACGAGAAGTTCGAGTCGGCGACCGCGTCGATCCGCACAGGATTCACTGGATCGGAGATATCGAGGAGCAGCCCGTAGCCTTCGCAGGCGCCCCCGGCCAGACCGACTTCGGGGTACACGGTGATGTCGTGACACTGGGTCGGACCCGGGGCAGGACCATCTCCCTCGTCCTCGCTCGCGCCCACCATCCGCGCCACGAGCTCGGGCAGATACTCGCGGAACGCGGCGCTGTCGGCCGCGGTGGGCGGACCACTTTTGCCCTGCGCCTGCATCATCTGCGCGATCTGCTGGTTCGCGAACCCATCGGGCAGGACCTGGAACTGGCCGCCGAACTCGGCGATGAACTTCCCGGCGTCGCGCGCCTCCTCGACCGCCGCCAGGTCCGCGGGTGCCATCCCGTGTGTGGGTGGCGCCACGAGATCCTGGAAGATCCGCGGCGAGCTCACGATCTCGGCCGCGCCCGGGTCGTCGAGCGGCACCTGGATGACCTCGATCCGGAAGAGCGACGAGTTCGGATCCTCGTCGGGAGAAAGAGCCGAGCAGCCAGCCAGCTCCTCCGCGGGTCGGACGGGAGCCGAGCCCGACACGTAGATGTAGACGTTCTCGTCATCGTCGGGGTGCTTGAGGACGGTGTGGGTGTGTGATCCGCGGCACGTCTGGACGTTGCCGACGTTCACGGGGTTCTCTACGTCGCTGATGTCGAAGATCCGAATGCCCCGCAGCCGGTGATGGCTCACGGTCTCCTCGACACCCTGTGTTCCACAGTCGAGTCGTCCGCTCAACCCCTCACCGGAGATGAAGAGCAGGTTCTCGTATACCGACACATCGCTCTGCGAAGCGGGGCACACGTGTCCGACTACGAGCTCGGGCGCCGCCGGGTTCGAGATGTCCCATACCTGCACGCCGTCGTAGTTGCCCTGGAACACGTGGTTGCCGCTGAACGCGAGGTCGGAGTTCGTGGACCCGACGAAATCGGTCGACGGCGGCGTCGTGGAGACCATGCGGAGATTCCAGATCGCCTCCCCGGCGTCGAACAGACCCGGGGCGAGACCGACGCGCGGATCCGGGCTCGGAGCGGCTCGGCTCGCGGCCAGCTCGGCGGCCGATGGACCGCTCGGCATCGGGTCGCTCACGATCGTCGCCGTCCGCGAGGATGCGCAGGCGGTGGCGCCGAGCAGCGCCGCGACCGCGAGAAGCGAGCGAAGGCCGCCCGAGCGCGAGGCGGACCGCTGTGGTTCGTGTTGCTGCGTCATGGCGTGCGTCCTCTGATCGGGGGTTCCGGATCTCTCGTGGCGGCGCGCATACCCGGGCGGGCGTCCGCACCGATTCGAGCGCGACCGGCGTCGCGCGCTAGGGACTCCGGAGCGCCTCCAGCATGCGCTCCATACGAGCCACCTCGGTGATTTGATCCACCTGGATGTCCGAGGCGAGCTTGAACGTCAGGTCGTCCTGCGCGGCGCCATCGATGGCGAACAGCTCGTGCACCATCGCGACGGCGCCGTTGTGGTGTTGAATCATGAGCTCGAGAAAGAGCCGATCGAACTCGGCCCCCCGCGCCCGGTCGAGCGCGCGAAGCTGGTCCAGCGTGAGCATCCCGGGCATGTGCATCGCGTGGCCCGATCCGGCGTGGTCGACGCCGTCGATCGTGAGCGTGATGCCATCGATCTCGATCTCGGGCACGTGCCGCTCGCGCTCCCGAAGCCAGCGGGACATGACGGCGATCTCATCGTTCTGCGCGTTGATGATCCGACCGGTCAGCGTCCGGACCGCCGGACTCGCGTCGTGTGAGGAGGCGAGCCGCGACATGACGAGCGCCTGCGCGTGGTGCGCGATCATCCCGGTCATGAACGTCACGTCCGCTTCGTGCACGTCGAGTCGGGCGCTATCGGCTCGGGCGTTGTAGAGGGCTTCGAGCTCTTCCAGATCGACGTCTCGCCTCGTCGCGGGCCGAGGGTCGGTCTCCGCATCCGTGCGAGCGCCACCGCACGCGCCGAGCGGGGACGTCGCCAGCAGGAACATCGCGACGAGTCGGCCTTTGGAAGGACGGATGATCGACGGCATGGGGTCTCGAATCAGGAGAGCGCTGGAGCGCTGCGAGTCATCGTGAAGCCGTGAGAACATGAACGGTCGAGGTCGATCAGAACCGCGGATCGGGCGCGTACGGGGCGAAGTGCTCGCCGAGCAGCTCGTTCACCCGCTCGGCCGCCTCCTCGGGCACCCAGTGGCTCACGCCCTCCAGGATCTCGAAGCGGTACGGACCCTCGACGAAGCGCTCCGTGAGCTCCGCGCCCTCCCGGCCCAGCGCCGTGTCCTCGGTGGACCAGATGAACATCGTGGGCATGGCAATCGGCGTCATCGGCGCGCCCCCGCCCTGGAGATCCATCGCCCGATACCAATTGAGCGCGCCCGTCATCGCGCCCGGCTGGGACAAGAGCGCCACGTACGTCTCGACGTCTTCGTCGGAGAGCCCGGCGCCGGCGTACACGCCCCGCAACATCGCCGCGTCATCGCCGAGCAGCCGTTCCTCCGCGCCCTCGGAGCGAAGGATCTCCATGTACCCCGACATCCGAGCTTGCTCGCCCTCGGGGTCGGCGAGCGCCTGGCTGAACGCGAACGGGTGCGGGACGGACATCGGGACGAGCGACACGACGCGGTCGGGGTGCGTCAGCCCGACGAACCACGCCACGGCCGCCCCCCAATCGTGTCCGACGACGTGGAACGCCTCGCGCCCGAGCGCGTCGGCCATGCCCACGATGTCGCCGACCAGGTGCGGGATCCCATACGCGTCTACGCCCTCGGGTCGCGCCCCGGCCGAGTAGCCGCGCTGATCGGGCGCGACCACCCGGAACCCCATGTCGGCGAGGGCGGGGATCTGATGTCGCCACTCGTAGGAGCTCTGCGGGAAGCCGTGGAGCATGAAGACGAGGGGGCCGTCCTCGGGGCCCGCGACCCGCGCGTCGAACGCCAACCCGCCCGCTTCGATCCGTGTCATCTCGATCTCCTGAGCCCACGCGCTCGATGGCGCCGCCCACGCCGCCGAGACGATGGAGGTGGCCGCGACGAGCGAGAGGGTCGACCCGAGGCCGAACCACCCGCACGACCGCGACCGGGATCGGATCCCCTCGACGCCGCGGGCGCACCGGGAAGCGAGGTCCGTCATCTACTCTTCTCCGTCTTCATCGGTCTTCTTGGACTTCGAGACGAGCTTGAACAGGACGTAGCCGACGACCGCGACCACGAGCACGGTCGGGATCCACCCGAGCAGGTTGAAGACGGCGCCGGCGACGATGACGCCCCCCACCCCCTCGGCGCGACCCAGCAGCCGCTGACGGCGGCGCGCCTTGTCGAGCTCTCGCTGCGTATACAGCTCCGGAAGCTGATCGATCTCGGCCATCGGGCGGATCCTCGCGGTGTGCCTACCTCACCGTACGATGCGGCTTCACGGGTCGTTTCCGCTATCGGCGGCCCTTCGGGCCTCGGTCCGGCGGGGCTGCGTGCCGTTCGTGCGGCTGTGGCGTTCCGCTCGCGGCTCCCACGCGCCAAGTTGGCGGCTACGAAGCCGACCCACGATCCCATACACAGGCGTGGAGGAGAGATCCCGTGCGCAAGCTCATCAAGATCCTCGCGTTGGGGGGCGCGCTCGCGACCGTATTTCTCGTGGTCATGGGCGTCCGCGGTCGCTCGATGGCCCACTCGGTCTACGAGACGCCGGGGCGCTTGATCGAGACGCTCCCGGAGGGGAGCGACCCGGTCGAGGGCGAGCGGCTCGCCAGCATCTACGGCTGTCATGAATGCCACGGAGACGACCTGTCCGGTCGGGTGTTCATCGACGCCCCGCCGTTTCTGGTCGTGACCGCCAACCTCACCGACGGCGTCGGCGGGATCGCGAGCGAGTACCGCGGGCCCGCCGACTGGGACCGCGCGATCCGCTACCGCATCCGCCCGGACGGACGCGGTCTCCTCCCGATGATGCCGTCGGAGAACTACCACCGGATGAGCGACCAGGATCTCGGCCACCTGATCGCGTACCTGATGAGTGCCCCCTTGGCCGACCGGGAGCTGCCCCGCACCGAGGTCCGCCTGATGGGGCTACCCATCGCGGGGTTCGGTGTGCTGCACCCCCCGCGGGACCAGGGCGATGCACCGAGCGGACCGACGCCACCGGTCGGCCCGACCCCCGAGTATGGCGCGTATCTGTCGAATCTCACCTGCGTCGAATGCCACGGCGACGACCTCCGCGGCGGTCCCACGCCGGGCGGCGGTCCGAAGGCGCCCGGACTCGCGGTATCGGGGCGGTGGCGGTTCGAGGACTTCGTGCGCGCCATGCGGGAAGGTCGCGCCCCGGGTCGAGACATGGATCCCGCCATGCCCTCCGCGTACTTCTCACGGATGACCGACGTCGAGCTTCAAGCGCTCCACGCGCACCTCGCCACGCTCGAGATGGAGAGCCCGCAATGATCGACGAACCGTCGCTCGCTCGCTTCCTCTTCCGCGCCGCGACCATCGCCGCGCTCGGCCTCGCCCCGGTCTCGCTCGGCGCGCAGGCGCCGCCGCAGGGCGGATTCGCGGACGCGCAACGGACGGACGGCGCGATGCCGGTGATCCTGCCGCTTCGCGAGCGCGCGCGGGTGATCGACCGCTGGCTCGAGCGACGCATGGAGCGGGTCGTGCCCGAGATCATGCGTCGCGAGGGCGTCGACCTGTGGATCGTGGCCGCGCGCGAGTACAACGAGGATCCGGTGATCGAGACCATGCTTCCGGCGACGTGGATGGCCGCGCGTCGTCGCACGGTGTTGATCCTCCACGACCGGGGACCCGGCCAGCCGATCGAGCGTCTCGCCGCGGCCCGCTACGACATCGGGCGCTTCCCGCGCGCCTGGGACCCCGAGACCCAGCCGGACCAATGGGCTCGCGTCGCGGAGATCATCGCCGAGCGCGACCCGGCGCGGATCGCCGTCAACCGATCCGAGACGTTCGCGCTCGCCGACGGTCTGACCGGTACGGAGTACGATCAGCTCATGGCCGCCCTTCCGGCCACGTATCGCGACCGCGTGGTCGCGACCGAGCGGCTCGCGATCGGGTGGCTCGAGACCCGCACGCCCGACGAGATGGAGGTGTATCCGCAGATCGTGCGGATCGCCCACCGGATCATCGCCGAGGGGTTCAGCTCCAAGGTCATCCAGCCGGGCGTGACCACGACGGAAGACGTCGTCTGGTGGTACCGGGAGCGGATCCTCGAGCTCAAGCTCGATACGTGGTTCCAGCCGAGCGTCTCGGTCCAGCGCCACGAGACGGGCGCCGACGCGCGCGGCGAGGGGGACTTCTCGGCGCGTCCCGACGAGAGCGTGATCCGACCGGGGGATCTGCTCCACGTCGACTTCGGGATCACCTACCTCCGGCTCAACACCGACACCCAGCAGCACGCCTACGTGCTCCGACCCGGCGAGACCGAGGCGCCCCGAGG
>JAKSCH010000294.1 GCA_022360695.1 Gemmatimonadota bacterium | reverse complement strand
CTTGGGCGGATATCACGTCGGACTCGAGGAGGTCGGTGAGGGTGTGTGGAGCGTGTTCTTCGGGCCCGTTCACCTCGGTTGGCTCGACGAGACCGACTACCGCATCATGGACGTATCCGGCAAACGACGACGTCGATGACCTGTAAACCATCAACCAGTTGGTTCATTGGCGTTCAAGCTGCCCCGGTGCAAGCGATCGCGGGACGTCCTTCAGCCCACGAAGTGCCCGTTCCACCCGCATCCCATGCGGAGGAGGGGAGGAGGGGCACTTCTTTCAGCCCGCACCCAGAACATGGCGGCTAACGTATAGGCCACTGGCGAACTCGGCGTCAGCCGAGTTGCGCGGAGGGCCGAAGGCCCGGAGCCGCCAGTGGACCTGTTCGACCAAGACCCTGCCCGACGGAGTTCGGACATCGGGGCTCACCGGCTCATCACGCGAAGGAAATCTGGCACCGCGCTGACAATCGCGCCGAGGGGAATCGAGACGACGAAGACCGCCAAGGCAATCAAAACGTCTCGCATCGCACTCCTTCGCTCTGGCCGGCGCGCAGCCTTCCACGCCGTCAACGTCGCGAGCCCAGTGGGAATGCCGATCATCGGCCAGGCAACCAGCAACCAACTCAAAAAGGACTCGCCAAGCGCTTGTTGAGTCCCCCACGACATCGCGGAAGCCGCAGCGACGGTCAAAACGAGCCAGCCGAGCGACACCAAGCGCCCGTCGAGCTTCCTAGCTGCGTGGACCGCACCGAAGGAGTACGCTACACCGAGGCACAACACGATCGCAGCCGACCTGATGATCGCCTCGCCAATCCACGGAGCTGTCTCCGGCATGAGTTCTCCTCCGCTTTTCTCCGGCGTCCGGTTGGGCGTTGCTTCGCTAGTGAGGGTTTTCGGCTAACGTATAGGCCACTGGCGACGCCGCGCGTAGCGCGGTGTGCAGCGGAGGGCCGAAGGCCCGGAGCCGCCAGTGGACATGTTAGATGGCGTGCGCCGATTCTGAGTATCCCCAACCCGCGACGCCATAGGGTGCGACCGTCGAACTCGCGGTAGCACCGCCTCTTCGACGCGAGCATCCGCAGGGTGGAGTAGGGCGGAGTCCCCAACCTCCCGATACGAGCTTCTGAAACAGCTTAGGAATCCGCGGCGTCACCCAGTTGCGCCTGCCCACGGGCCGTACCCCCACACAGCACGGATCTGGAAGAAAGCATGCCATCTAACGTATAGGCCACTGGCGACGCCGCGCGTCAGCGCGGTGTGCAGCGGAGGGCCGAAGGCCCGCAGCCGCCAGTGGACCTGTTATCCGTAGTCGGCCGCCGTCGGAGTTTCCCGGTCACGCGGCACCGCTGCGTCCGTCGATCTACCGGATGCAGGTCTCACGAAGCTCTGCACGGCATTGCTGCCATAGTGACCCCCAACACGGCGTATGCAGCCGCGAACAGGCCCAGCATCGTTAGAATCCCGCTCTCCCGATGCTGCCTCCATTTCCGCAGGCAAACCAGCCCCACGAACAGAATCGGCAGTGCGGCGGCGATTACGGGGACGCCGACTGGGGCGGTCGCTGCGCTCGGGAACGTGCAAGCTGCCGCGAGGATCTCCGGTGTGGAAGCCAGTCGCTGCACGAGACCGGAAGCGCTTTCGGCAGCGTATGAACCCATCAGACCCGCCACGAACGCCACGCCCACTAGAACGAGTTGAGCGGACTCGCGTGTCATTGGGGGGAAGCCACCCGGCGGCGTGACGGTCTCAACGTCCTTTGACGTGGATCCGGCCCTCTCCAGCGTGAGAGCCGAGACCGACGCCACTAGACCAACTCCCAGGTAGCGGTTCAGTTGAGCGAAGGCTTCAAGAAGGTTGCTGGTCAATAGCTGGGTCGGGTCCATTGGGACTCCTTCATCTAGGACCGTTCGTACGCTTTGGCTCCCGTATGTCGCAGCCGATTTCGGATAACGTATAGGCCACTGGCGACGCCGCGCGTCAGCGCGGTGTGCAGCGGAGGGCCGCAGGCCCGGAGCCGCCAGTGGACCTGTTAAGCGACGTGGCGACCACATCTGCCGACCGGGCAGGCCAACCGCAGCCGATCCACACGGACGGACAATCCGAACCTCGGCACGAGCGTAACCCCGCGACGAACACGGCCAACGCTCCGCCTCTGAAAGCAGCGTGACGGCTCTGTCCCAGG
>JAKSCH010000403.1 GCA_022360695.1 Gemmatimonadota bacterium | reverse complement strand
CTTGAAGCGGTCCAGGTCGACGAACAACAGCGCCATGTTGGCGCCTGCACGGTTCGCCTGTCCCAGCTCCTCGCGCGCACGTTCGACGAGCGCTCGATAGCTGTACAGGTCCGTGAGCGCGTCGTGCGTCGCGTCACGCATGGCACGGAAGTAGTTGCGGCTCATGTCGAGTAGCCCCAGCGCCAGGTCCGGTCGGTTCCGGACCATCGATTCGGTGAGGCTGAGGTATTCCGCGAAATCGGACGATCCGAGCGTCCACTGCTGGTCGTCCGCGTGAGTTCGCGCTTCCTCGAGCGCCTGCTCGATCTCGGAGATCGTATCGTGCGGCAACCGTGACCGGCGCGGTCGATGCAGAATCGCCAGGTCGAGATCTTCGGGCCGATCGATCACCGGGCTTTCCGCGTGCTCGGGCTCGGCCAGTTCCATGATGCCGCGTCTCCAGTACAGCTCGTCCGCGGGTCCCAACCCGGGGTGATCCAGGTTGCCGTCGTACGGCAGTATGTCGATGAACCCGAGGTGTGATCCGCCGTCATCGATCAACCGCGACAGGGCGCCCAGGTAGTGGAGTCCGCGTAGCTTCGAGAAGTCGCGTGAGGACATGCGTTCCGCGTCGAGCATCGCGAGCGGTAGGCCGCCGGCCGCCGCGAGGAAGCGACGTCGCTCGGGGGGCATAGATCGCATGAGCGAAGACTGCTGGAGCGGATCGACTCGTCGCTCTCGAAGAAACGTGGCGAGCTCGGCGAGCGAAACGGCCGCCGCGAAGTGACGCTCTCCGTTTACTTCGGGGAAGTCGAGCCCCGCGTAGATGAGGGGGCGGTCCTCGCCGGCATGTCGCAGATATCTCGCGAGCGCGAGAGCCGGGGGCACGATCGGGGCGAGGTACGGCAGGAGCTCGGGGTGCTTGGCGCGGCAGTACTCGACGACGATGGGATTCGTCGACCGGATCCACGTTCGCTTTTCTTCGTTGTCCCGCCACATGCGGAGGTAGGCGAGTGCGACCAGCTCATCGCCCAACGACTCGAAGTGCACCTGGTCGAAGCCAGCGGCTTGCAGCGCGTTGATGACCTGCTCGGGGCCCGCAGGGTAGAACTGGATGAAGATCTCGGGAGGGACGATGAGGACGACGGGCTCGCGGGCGACGAGCTCCCGGAGACGCTCGAGCTCATCCAGCGCTTTGAGGGTCGGTTGCTCGCGCGGCTGCGCCGGCGGATCGGACCGGCTTTCGAACTCGAGTGCTCCAGCCGGAGGACGGTGGCGCTCCATCGTCTCGGAGCCGGGCGCACTCTCCCCGCGTGGACGTTGCACGTCCGCGTCCGCGGGTCGGTCCCCTCCCGCGTCGAGACGGTCGCTGCTGTCCATGTTCACGGACTGCCTCACGACGGATTATCAAGATGCACGGTCTCCAAGGGTGCCCGACTTCGGTGTGCAGGCGGACCGTGTGCTCCCCGAGCGGGCACACGGGAATTCAAGAAACACGCCCACTCCGGGCCCGTGACGACCATACCGGGGCAAGGCTCCTAACTCTTTGCGACACAACCAGACGCGACGCATCGCGACGCGCTCGGTGACCCCCGGTGACGTGTGAACTTTCTGGCGCCGGGTCGGATCCTGTGGCGGGCCGACCACGAGGGACGACGGTCCGCTGCTTCGTCAAGACCCCAAGTCGCCGGCGTCACGGGTTGAGCGCTGGCTCGACCGACGGCCATCGGGTAGGGTCGAATCGGAACCCTCGGTGAAGCGTACATGGGGATGCCCAACGCGAACGGAACCGATCACGGGAAGGGCCCGATACGTATGAAACGACTCATGTCACGACGGCTCGAGCTCACGTTCCTGGCAGTCCACGTGCTCGGGGTCGGGATCGCGTTTCCGCTCCTTTCCGCGTACGTGCTCACGCTTCGCCCGCTCGGGTTGGCATCTCGATGGGGGTTCACGACGACGCCCACGCCGGATCTCGGATTCGCTTGGAACGCGGCCGCGAGCACGGCCGAGTCTCGGCAAACGGCCGGGTTCTCGGATCTGCTCGGTCTCGCGCTCGTGCTGTCCATCGTCGTGCTGCTCGTCACGTGCGCGACGCTCGTGGTGCTCATGGTGCGCCACGGGTGGGACCGGCGTGAGGAGCTCACGGTGCGGACGGCCCTGGGCGCGACCCGTCGCGATCTACGCCGAGAGGTCACGCGGGACTGGGTCCACCTGAGCCTGTTGGGATCGCTCTCGGGTCTCGGTCTCGGGTTGGGACTCGACGCGTGGCTCCGCGCGATCGCGCCCGATCTGATCATCCCGCCGACGACACCGTTTGCAGTGCTCTCGATCGCGGCGCTCGTCGCACCGGCGCTGGCCGTCGCGTCCGCGGCGGGAATCGAGGCAGCCGCTGCACTTCGGCGGATGAAGGCGCCGCTGGCCATCGATCCGATCGCTCGTCTGGTACAGCTCGGCATGGGCGCGGTGTACGTCGGAGCGTTGGTGGCGTTTCTCAGCGTGGCGCTCCACGTGGTGCGGGATGCTCCGAGCAGCGGCGTCGTGAACTCGGGCTGGGACGAGGCGCGCGACACGCTCGTGATCGACCTCGCGAGGACGGGGGTGCCGATCGGTGCGCCCGAGCTCGCTTCGCTTTCGATGGAGGACCCGGCCACCGCGGGCCGATGGCACCTCGCGAGCGCGGGAGCGCTCGAGGACCATGGTGTGGCCGAGACGGTGCTCGCGGAGTGCGACTGTTTCGTCGACGGTTTGGGGGTGCCCATAATCAGGCTCTTCGCTCAACACCACAGCGTGAGTCCGGGGCTCTTCGCTTCGGTCGGTGTGCCGCTCGTCGCGGGCCGCGAGTTCACCGAAGCGGACGGTCCCGACGCCCCGCCGGTCGCCATCATCGATGAGCGTCTGATTCCCGGGTTCCGGGGCGTCGAGCCGGTGGGCCTTCGAATCCGGGTCGGGTACGAGGGCGGACCGGGCACCTGGTACGAGATCATCGGCGTCGTCTCGGCCCGAACCGATCGCGGGATCGGGGGACGACCGACTCCCATCGGCGCGCTATACCTCTCCGCGCTTCAACATCCACCGGCCCACCCGCAGCTCGTAGTCGCCGACGGAGCGCGAGATCCCGACGTGGCTCTGGCGACACTCGCCACCGCGCTACCCGCGACCGTCGTCTCGGGGGCGGTGCCGCTCGCCCGACGCTGGACGCGGTGGCTGGAGCCATTCGTGTGGTTCGCGACGCTCGCGACGCTGTTCGCGATCGCCGTCGGAGGCCTGTCCGTGATCGGGCTCGCGACCTCCGTCATGCTGGAGGTGCGCTCGCGGATCCCGGAGCTCGGAGTGCGAAGGGCGGTCGGCGCGCGTCGGCGCCACCTCCGTCGTCTCGTGCTGGCCAATGTCGCACGCATTCTGGCTTGGGGGTGCGCGCTGGGGATCATGTTCGGATCGGGTCTCGTGCGGGGGCTGGCGGATCGCTACGCGGCCTTGAAC
Source organism: Gemmatimonadota bacterium (assembly GCA_022360695.1). Classification (GTDB taxonomy): domain Bacteria; phylum Gemmatimonadota; class Gemmatimonadetes; order Palauibacterales; family Palauibacteraceae; genus Palauibacter. The sequence continues at coordinate 329 of JAKSCH010000403.1, read as the reverse complement.
AGCTACGACGCGACGACGCCGGCACTGGCGGCTTTGGCCGTCGGTGTCGCCGCCCTCATCGGTGCGCTCGGGCCGCTTCGACGAGCGGGTCGGATCACGCCCATCGAGGCGATCGGCTCGGTCGACTGAGAACCGAGCCCCGTTCCCGCGGGGGGAGCTCGATCACCATCTACTATAATCATAGTTGACACGGATCGGGCTGCACCCTAATCTACTAAAATAATAGTTACAACGATCGCCGTAGTTGACCAGCGATCGACCGCCTCAGATTGAAGGAGGCTCGGTGAGCACCGAGATCCAGTTCACGAATCGCGAGCTCGATGTGATGG
>JAKSCH010000046.1 GCA_022360695.1 Gemmatimonadota bacterium | reverse complement strand
GCGACGTCGCCATCGACATGGTGCTCAACGCCTACGAGCGCGTGCAGCGCATGTGGCCGCGTCCCGATCCTCGCCATCGCATGGAGCACTGCACGCTGGTGAACCCCTCGCTGCTCACCCGCATCCGCGACACCGGCTCGGTGCCGACCCCGTTCTGGACCTACGTCTACTACCACGGCAACAAGTGGATCGAGTACGGCGAGGAGAAGATGCGCTTCATGTTTGCGCACCGCTCCTTCCTCGACTACGACATCCCGGTGGCGGGCGCGTCGGACTACCCCCCGGGGCCGTTCGAGGCGCTGATGGGGATCCAGAGCATGGTCACGCGCACCGACATGCAGGGCCGCGAGTGGGGCCCGAGTCAGAAGATCTCGGTCGAGGAAGCGCTTCGGATCTGCACGATCAATGGCGCGCACGCCGCGTTCGAGGAGGACATCAAGGGCTCGATCACCCGCGGGAAGCTCGGTGACTTCGTGGTGCTCTCGGACGATCCGCACGCGGTCGATCCGTTCGCGATCAAGGAGATCGAGATCCTGCGCACGGTGATGGGGGGTCGAACGACGCACGAGGCCTGAGACGTCGTGTTATAGTAGAGTTGGGGTTCGCGGGGCCGTGTCCGCCGTCGAACGGACGACCAGGAGTCGCTGTGCGCTCGTTGGTCTCGTCTAACAGCCAGCCGTGCCACCACCCGTTCATTCGGACGGTACGTCGTACTGCGCTCCTCTCGACACTCGGGTGGCTCGCGGTCCACGGGTCGACCGCGGCGCAAACGCCCGAGCCCGGCGCCGAGCTGATGGGACGCATCGTCGCCCGCCTCGTGGACGCCGATACGGGCGCGCCGATCGAAGGGGCCTTCGCGACGCTCCTCACGCTCGATCGCCGCGCAGTCTCCGACTCGACCGGCACGCTCTCCTTCCTCGATCTCGCACCCGGCGACTACGACATCGAGGTTCGCCACATCGCCTACGGCACCCAGACGATCCCGATCGAGGTGCAAGGGGTGCAGACGGCGGTCGCGGCGATCCCGCTCTCGCAGACCGCGGTCGAGGTCGAGGAGCTCGACGTGCTGGTCGAGCACAGACCGCGCTACCTGGAGGAGAAGGGGTTCTACGACCGACAACTGGAGGGGATCGGGACCTTCTTCGACCCGCAGTTCGTGCAGCGCTGGGGCATCGGAGGGTGGACGCGGGCCGATGACTTCATAGAGCTCCTCTTGGATCTGTCCCCCGGCTTGTCGACCTGCACCGTCGGTGGACCACAGGTACTCATCGATGGTCAGCCCGTGTTCGACGACGATGGACGTCGGGGCGGGCGTCCGAGCACCGAGCTCGAGATGCTCGCGACGTACGCGATCGGCGCGGTCGAAGTGTACTCGAGCTCGCAGGGCGTGCCCTACGAAGCGCTGCTACCGGGCTTCGGGTGTGGCTCGATCATCATCTGGACGAATCGGTGGCGCGGGCGGACCCGCGAGCTCGGGGGCGCCGAGATCGAGCTGTGCGAGCAGCGCGAAACATCGACGGCGTCGATCGAGGGCACGATCCGCGATGAGTTCACCGGCGTGCTCCTGCCCGGCGCCCACGTCCGGGCCACCCGCTACCCCGTGGGACGTCCGCAGGCCGCGAAATCGATCGAGGTGATCGCGGACAAGAACGCGCGATACCGGGTCTGCGACATCCCGGTCGAGCACGCGTTGACGCTTCGCGTGTCGGCCGCCGACCGGGAGGGCCCGGAGCTCGAGATCCCCTCGCCGCGCGGGCTGGTGCAACGCGATCTCACGGTCCGGGTCGCGGGTCCCGGAGACATGGCGGGTCGTATCGTCGACAGAGACACCGGAGCGCCGATCGCGGCCGCGGACGTCATCGTCGCGGACGACGGCGCCCGTACGCAGACCGACGCCGATGGCTACTTCCGGTTGGATGACGTCCCGCCCGGCGATCACGTCGTGCAGGTGGCCCACCTCGGATTCGAGCCGCTGTTCGAGACCATCACGATCGTCGCCGATCGGACCGTGGATCTGCGCGTCGAGATGAGCGTGGACCCGATCGAGCTCGAGCCGCTCGTCGTGACGGCGATACGTGACCGGCGACTGGAGATCCGAGGGTACTACGACCGAAGACTGTGGGCCGAGCGAACGGGGCTCGGGACGTTCATCGGCGACGAGGAGATCCGACGTCGCGCCCCCGCGCTGACGAGCAGCCTGTTCCGCGAGATCCCCGGGATCACGGTGGAGTGCCGCGGGACGCGCGACTGCGTCGTCAAGCCGACGCGGACGGGCTGCGCGCAGATGAACATCTTCCTCAACGGTGCGCTCGCCCTCGGAGAACGCCGCGCCGACCCCGTGACGGTCGACGAGCTCGTGCTGCCGGGCGAGATCGTGGGCGTCGAGGCCTACGCGGGCGGCGCCTCGATCCCGCCGGAGTTCGCGGGCGCATCGGGGCGGTGCGGAGCGATCGCGATCTGGACCCGATGACTCGGACGCACCGGGTCGCGATCCTCTTCGCGACGACGGCGGTCGCGACCGGGGCCCTCCACGCCCAGGAGAGCGGTTGCGATCGACCGGTCGTGGAAGGGCGCGTCACGGATTCGAGCGGCCAGATCCCCCTCCCCGGCGCGGGGATCGTGGTGCATTGGTCGGACCCGAGCCAGCGACCTATTCGACTCGCCTCGGACGCGCTGGGGGCGTTCCGACTCTGCCCTCCGCGCGCCGTCGCCGAGGCGACGGTGTGGGCGGAGTTCGGCGACTACACCAGCCCTCACGTGACCGTAGACCTGACGAGCCCCCGCGCCGTCTCGCTGGCCATCGACATCGAGGCGGAGGCCGGGGCCCGCCTCGTGGGACGCGTGTCGGATGGCCGGACGGGAAACCCGATCGCCGGCGCGGACGTCCGAATCGCCGAGCGAGCCGTCGCGATCTCGGGCTCGATGGGTCAGTTCGTCGTCACCGGGCTGCGGGCGGGACGCTTCCTCGTCCGCGTCTCGCACCTCGGGTACGAGACGCTCGAGGAGACGGTCGAGCTCTCGAGCGGTCTCACGCTCGAGCTCGATCTCGGACTCACCGCGGATCCTGTCGAGCTCGAGCCGCTCTTCGTGAGCACGGTACGCCTCCGCAAGCTCGAGACGCAGGGATTCTACGAGCGCAAGACGTGGCACGAGCGGCTCGGCTCGGGCACGTTCTTCTCGCGGGACGATGTCGAACGACGTCGACCTACGCACATCTCGCACTTGATCGCGGATGCCCCGGGTATCCGGCTCAGTTGTTCTTCGGGTCTTCGCGGCTGCCATCTTCGGAGCGCCCGGCCGGGCTGCGCTCCGCAGATCTATCTCGACGGCGTACACCTCCGCGGCACGTCGATCGACGAGGTCGTCCAGGCCATCGAGGTCGGCGGGATCGAAGTCTACGACAGCGTCTCGAGCCTACCGGCCGAGTTCGGCGGTGCGGACGCGCAATGCGGCGCCGTCATCGTCTGGACCAGGTAGCGCGCACTTCCACCGGGCTTCGTAGCCCTTCGTCGCGGCCCGTGATACCCTTCCCTCACAGGACACGCGCCCGACCACCCTACCGATCCGGAAGACCGACATGAGCGACGTACTTCTCGTCGAGAAGCTAGATGGACGTATCGCGAGACTCACGATCAACCGCCCCGACAAGCTCAATGCGCTGAACGGCGCGGTGCGAGCCGCGGTGTTCGCGGCGCTCGAGGACCTGGCGACCGATGACGACGTCCGCGTCGTCGTCATCACGGGGGCCGGTGACAAGTCGTTCATCGCGGGCGCCGACATCTCGGAGTTCAAGGATGCTCGCCCGGTCGAGCAGTATCGCAGCATGGTCGAGGGCAACATCTACGGCGCGATCGAGAGCTTCTCGAAGCCCGTCATCGCGATGATCAACGGGTTCTGTCTCGGCGGGGGATGCGAGCTCGCGATGGCGTGCGACATGCGCGTCGCCTCGACCCGCGCCAAGATCGGTCAGCCCGAGATCAACCTCGGTCTGATTCCGGGCGCCGGCGGCACGCAGCGGCTCCCCCGTCTCGTGGGTGAAGGCTGGGCGATGCGGCTCATCACGAGCGGTGAGCTGATCTCGGGTGAGAAGGCGGCCGAGATCGGGCTCGTCGAAGCGGCCGTCGATCCGGAAGATCTCGAGACGCACGTGATGGAGCTCGCGGCGAACATCGCCGGCCGGAGCCCCATGGCGCTTCAGGCGGCCAAGGAGTCCGTCCTCGCCGCGCGACGCATGCCGCTCGACGAGGGTCTCAAGTTCGAGCGCGCCTGGTTCTCGCTCCTCTTCTCGACCGACGACATGGCCGAGGGTGTCGGGGCGTTCCTCGAGAAGCGGCCGGCCGAGTTCAAGGGGAGCTGACGAGACCCGACGAGAACGGGCGTCCAACGAAACGCGCCCGGCGACGCGGGGTCGCCGGGCGCTTTCCTCTGCGGAACCCACCGCCGGCTCAGGTCGCTTCGGGCACGATGTTCACGTACTTGCGACCGCCGCGGCGCGTTTGGAACTCCACGGTGCCATCGGTCAGCGCGAACAGCGTATCGTCGTTCCCGCGACCGACGTTGCGACCGGGGTGAAATCGGGTGCCGCGTTGGCGGACCAGGATGTTGCCCGCGACCACCCGCTGGCCGCCGTAGCGCTTGACGCCCAGGTACTGCGGGTTCGAGTCACGGCCGTTTCGGCTCGAGCCGACGCCCTTCTTGTGTGCCATTAGTCGCCGTCCTTCGCCTTGATGGCCTTGTCCACATCGCCTTTGAGGATACGGCCGTCTTTTCCGGTGCCTTCGATCGACGCGAGATCCAGACCGTGCGCTTCGGCCAGCTCGCGTGCCGCGTCGGTGATGTTTATCTCGGCCGAGGCTTCCGGCTCGGGAGCGCTCTCCGCTTCGGCTTCGGCCGCGGGCTCGCTCGACGGCTCCGCATCGGCCTGTGCGGCCGGCTCGCTCTCGGGCGCCGGAGCCGCGTCCGCAGCGGGGGGTTTCGTGGCGGGGGCCTCGACGGCCTCGACCGGTTCGGATTCGGCGGCCTTCACGGGTGCCTTCTTCTTGGCCGGCTTCTCGGGCGCCGCCTCGAGCGTCGGTTGCGCGGTCTCCGATACCGGCTTGTACTTCGCCTTCGGTTGCGGGGACTTCACGTCGGGCCGCTTCGGCTTCCCGGACGGCATCGTGATGTCGACGATGCGGATGTCGGTGTACCCTTGGCGGTGCCCCTGCTTCCGTCGGTATCCCTTCCGCCGCTTCATCTTGTAGACGATGATCTTCTCGCCGCGACCGTGCGCGATCACCTCGGCGGCGACGGATGCGCCCTTCAGCGATGGCGCGCCCACGTGCACGTCGCCATCGCTCTCGGCGAGCAGGACATCGTCGAATTCCACTTGATCGCCGGGCTCCGCTTCGAGCGAGGGGATGCGGATCACCGCGTCCTGAACCGCGCGAAACTGTTTCCCTTGAGCTCGGAAAATGGCGTACATGTTCTCAACCGTCGTTCGATATCGGGACCGCGATGTGCGGCCGATGGAAGCCGGGCCCGCGGGCGGAAGCGCTCCGACCCCGTATCGCGGATCCTCAGACTCCACGCGGGGTTCGGACGAAAATCGTCAGCCGATAATTTTAGCCGAGGGCGCCGAAAGTGTCAACGAGACGGCGTCCTCGGACCGCACACACGACCCGTTCGGACGGCATCTCCGCTCGCCCGTCAGCTCAGGACGTATTTGTGGGTCACGTCCGCATCGGCAGGGTGGGCCAGCAGACGGAACTCGTCGAGACCGAGGAGCGGATTGTCCCGGACCTCGAGCGCGATGCCGAGGTGTCGGCGCTGGCCGTCCAGGAACTCCCTCTCTTTCTCCAGCAGGTGCAACGCGATCACGGGGTGCGTAAGGAGCGTGAGACCGCGTTCTTTCCCGGCCGTCGATACCCGGTGAAGCGCACGCTCGACGCGACGCACCACCGTCTCGGGCGCGAGGATTCGACCCGTGCCCTCGCAGTACGGGCACGGCTCCATCATCCGCTGGTGGAGGCTCGGGCTCATCCGCTGACGGCTGAGCTGGAGCAAGCCGAGCTCGGAGATCGCGAAGACCTTCGAGCGCGCGCGGTCTCGCCCGAGGAGCGTCTTCATCTGGTGGTAGATCTTCTGCCGCGAATCCTCGTCATCCATGTCGATGAAATCGATGACGATGATTCCACCCACGTCTCGAAGACGAAGCTGACGGGCGATCTCCACCGCCGCGTCGCTGTTGGTTTTGAAGATGGTCTTGGAGGGGTCTTTCTTGCCGGTGTAGCGCCCCGTGTTGACGTCGATCGACACGAGGGCCTCGGTCTGCTCGATCACGATGTGCCCGCCCGACGGGAGATCGACCTTTCGCCGGAACGCTCGACGGATCTCCTCCTCGATCCCGAACTCGTCGAATATCGGGGCTTGACCGGAGTAGAGCTTCACGCGGTCGAGCAGCTCCGGGTCGACTTGTCCCAGGTAGGACTTGATCTCGTGGTGGAGATCCGCCGAATCGACGGTGAGGAGATCGATGCGGTCGTTGAACAGATCCCGGATCATCCCCGACGTGAGTCGCGCGTCCTGGTAGACGAGCGCCGGGGCTTTCATGCCCTGGGCTCGGCGCCCCGCCTTGTCCCAGGACTTCTTGAGCGACGTGAGCTCGCCCTCGAACGTCTTCTTGGTCAGCTCCTCGCCGACGGTGCGGATGATGACGCCGCCGTCTCCCTCCTTGAGGATCTCGCGGGCCATCTTCCGGAGCCGGGCGCGCTCTTCCCGGTCGTCGATCTTGCGGCTGATCCCGACGTGGTCCGAGGACGGCATGTAGACCAGGAACCGGCCCGGGAGGGAGACCTGCGTGGTGACGCGCGCGCCCTTCGTGCCGATCGGCTCTTTCGTGACCTGGACGAGCAACTGCTCGCCCTTCGAGATGACGTCTTGGATCGGCGGGTAGGTCCGGTCGCGACGGCTGCGGCCGCGCCCCGAGGGACGCGCACGGCCTCGTCCGGACCGGCCGCGACCGCGGCCTCCGGGCGTGGCGTTCTTCCCGTTCCCCTCGTCGTCGTCGTCATCGAGATCGGGCTGGAGATCCGAGGCGTGGAGGAAGGCGGACTTCTCCCCACCGATATCGACGAAGGCGGCCTGGAGACCGGGGACGATGGCCTCGACGACTCCCAGGTAGATATCGCCGACGATCCGCCGCTCGTCGGGGCGCTCGTGCATGAGCTCGACGAGCTTGCGGTCCTCGACGATCGCGACCCGCTTCTCGCGGCTCGCCGCGTTGACGACGATCTCTCGACGCACCGTTACCTCACGGCGCGTCTAGACCCGCCATCCGAAGACATCGCTCAGAGCTGGCATCCTGTTCGGACTCGTGTCTCGTTTGGGTCGCCGGCCGGAGCCGGCAGACCATGTATTCGGGTCGTTCACGTGGCCGTGTCGAACGGTGGACGGAGGGCCATCGCCCTCAGGCACCGGACGTGAAACGTACGGTCGGGACGTGGGTTGGTCGAGCCGAGATCAGGCGGTCTCCCCATACGCCTTCAGGATCTCGCGCGCGATCACGATCTTGAGGATCTCCGTGGTTCCCTCGCCGATCTCGGTGATCTTCGCATCTCGCATCATCCGCTCCACGGGATACTCGCGCGAGTAGCCATACCCTCCGTGGAGCTGCACCGCCATCGTGGTCACGTCCATCGCGGCCTCGGAGGCGAAGTATTTCGCCATGGCCGCCTCCTGCTTGTGCGGCTTCCCCTCCATGCGGAGTCGCGCCGCGTGGTACGTCATCACCCGCGCGGCGTGGATCCGGGTCTGCGCTTCGGCGAGCATGAAGCGAACGCCCTGGAAGTCGTGGATCTTCTTGTCGAACTGCTCGCGCTCACCGGTATAGCGGATGGTCTGATCGAACGCGCCCTGCGCGATCCCGAGCGCGTGCGCGGCGATTCCGATCCGTCCGCCGTCGAGCGTATCGAGGAAGATGGGGAATCCACGGTCGATCTCGCCGAGCACGTTCTCTTCCGGAACCTCGACGTCTTCGAAGATGAGCTCGCGCGTATCGGATGCGTTCCAACCGAGCTTGCGCAGTTTCTTTCCGACGGTGAAGCCGGTCATCGCCTCGAGCTCGTCGGAATGCCCGAACCCGACGCGCGCGGCGTCTTCCAGGTCGCAGGTCGCCTTGGTCATCAAGAACGCGGTGATGCCGCGGTTGCCTTTCTCGGGCGACGTGACCGCGCCGACCATGAAGACTTCGCCGACCCCCCCGTGCGTGATCCAGGTCTTCTGTCCGTTGAGGACCCAGCGATCCCCCTTTTTCTCCGCGGTGGTTCGCATCGAGGCCGAGTCCGAGCCGGAGCCCGGCTCGGTGAGACCGAATCCACCCAACACCTGGCCGCTCGCGAGCGGGGTGAGAAAACGGCGCTTCTGCTCGTCGGTCCCCCAACGGTCGATCGGGGTGCTCGCGAGCGACGTGTGGGCGCCGACCATGATGGAATGGCTCGCATCGACCCGCGCGAGCTCCTCGACGGCGACGACGGAGGCGAGAAGGTCCATCCCCGCCCCGCCCCATCGCTCGTCGAACGGGATCCCGAAGAGCCCGAGCTCGGCCATTTTGGCACCGTTGTCCCAGGGGAAGTCCTCGGACTCGTCATATTCCGACGCGACCGGCGCGATTTCCGCTTCCGCGAAATCCCGCACCATGTCACGCATCATCTCGTGGTGATCCTCGAGAAAAAGACTCAGATCTCCCATTCCTCTCCCCTCATACGGTGTTCCGAACCCCGTTCCGAGCCTAAGCTACCGAGTCCGGCGGGAGGGCGAAAACAACCCGAAGCCGCGGCTCGTCTGCCGATCCCGACCGCCGATTTCGGACCAGAGCGTAGTCGAGGACGCCTGAGCACGGCCGTTGCGCGGTCCTTCGCGCCGCGGATGGGGCGCGTCGACCCGTTGTGAACGCGTCACGATCCATCCGCGACGCGCGTTGAGCCTGTGGGAAAAGGAGAGCCCACGGCGCTCTTCGCGCGCCGGAGACGGTGTAGACGAGGAGAACCGTGGATTTCGAAGCGGCCTTCCACAGCCATCAGACGCCGTTGTTCCGCTATATCCACCGACTCGTCGGGGATGCGGACCTGGCGTCGGATGTCGTCCAGGAGTCGTTCGTTCGACTCCTGGACAACCCGCTGCCCGACGAAGACGTGCGGCGGTGGCTGTTCACGGTGGCTACGAACCTGGTTCGCGACGACGCGCGTATGAGGACGCGTCGTCAACGGCTGCTGGCCGAGCGATACGAGCGCTCGGACTTGGCGAGCGACCCGATCGAGGTGCCGGATGTCACGGCCGATCGAAAGGAGCGGATCGGGGCGGCCCGCGCCGCGCTCGCGCAGTTGTCGGAGCGGGACCGTCAGATGTTGTTGATGCGGGAAGAGGGGTTCCGATACTCGGAGATCGCGGAGGTTATCGATGTCGCGCCGGGCTCGGTGGGTACGCTCCTGGCGCGGGCCCTTCGCAGGTTCGCGAAGGCGGTCGACCCCGCGTATGCCGAAGATGAGTCGAGCGCGGGCGGTTGAAGCGGGCCGCACCGCAGGACGGATAGAGGCGGACGGATGACGAATCACGAAGGGGCTCACGTCGAGGACGGCGCGTTGCTCGCGCTGTTGGACGGGGAGCTGGAAGGCGCGGAGCGCGAGGCGCTCGAGGCGCGCGTGAACGACTGCTCGGAACTGGCGAGTCGGCTGGACGAGCTGCGCTTCGCGACGCGTGGCGTGACCGCCAGCCTCGAGGCGCTCGACGAGCCGAGCCCGTGGACGGAGATACCGGATGCCCTGCGGCACGCCGCCCGCGATGCCGTCCGCCCCATCGAGAGCGCCCGATCGGCGCGGGGCGCGCGGGTCGGTCGAAGATCCATCGCCACGGCCGCGGGGCTCACGCTCCTGCTCGCCGCCGGCGCCTACGCGATCCCCGGCTCACCGGTTCGCGGCCTCGTCGACGGCGCCGTCTCGGCCGTCGCATCGCTCATGGGGATCGGGGACGACGCGCCGGTCGATCCGGGTCCCGCCGGCGTCGCGGTCGATCTCGCGGACGGGGGCGTGCGCGTCCTCATCACCGGCGCCAGCGAATCGCTACGCCTCGAGGTCGTGACCATCGGAGGGGATCGCGCGGTCGTCACGACCCGTGACCCTCGGTTCCGCGTGGAGATGGGGCTCGTCGAGATCACGGAGCCGACGGGCGACCTGAAGGTCGCGCTCCCGCTCGGAGCGGATCGGGGCGTCGTCGAGGTCGATGGCGTGGCGGTTGCCACGTTCGAGGCGGGCCGGCTCGTCCGGGCGGCGGCGGCCGACGACAGCCCCGCGGAGATCATCGTTCGGACGGGTGGGTAGCACCTGACGACGTAGGGGCGGCAGACCGGCGCCCCCGGGGAGCCGCACCAGGGGAGACGTTCCGAACGACATGAGGCCCCTCACCGCAACTCGGCGCTCGACCCGCCTCGCCATTCGCGGGGCGCTGGGCGCGCTCGTCCTGGTCGCGGGGCCCGCTTCGATGGCGGGGCAAGCGGACGCGACGCTCGGGTCGGTCTACGGCCGGGTGTTGAGCGCCGAGACCGGTGAGCCCATCGCCGGGGCCGCGATCGAGGTCCGGCACCGCGGGGTCTTCCGGTTCCTGGTCAGCGACTCGAACGGGGCCTACCTGGCGCGCGGGCTCACCCCGGGTCCGGTCGTCGTGATCGCGCGCGCGCTCGATCGGGCGCCGCTGGAGACCGCGCTTCACCTCCCGCGGGGGGGCGAGGTCCCGCTCGACATGGGGCTCGCGCTCCGTCCGATGATCGTGCCGAGCCTGTTCGCGGCCATCGAATCGCGCCGGCTGTCGCCTCCGGGTCTCACGCGCGACGGGTTCCGCCGAGAGGGCGAGACCGAGCTGCGCGCGCTCGAGGGGACACCGGGTCTCGCGGAGCTCGGTCTCGCCGGGAACGCGGGACCGGATCCCCAGGACCCGTCCAGCGTCCTCTACGTCCGGGGTGCGGCCGCCGATCTGAAGCTGGTGCTGTTGGACGGGGCCCCGGTGTTCGCGCCGTTCCACCTCAGCGGGCTCCTCGACGCGTTCCCCGATGGCATCCTCGACAGCGCGTCGCTCTACATCGGCGGCACGCCGGCGAGGTATGACGGCGGCCTCTCGTACGTGCTCACCCTCGACCTGCGAGAAGGGACGGAGCGCGGGCTCCGGACGGCCGGCGCGGTCGACGTGCTCGGGGCGACCGCGCGCGTGGAGGGGCCGATCGGTTCCGTCGGTCGAGCGCTCGTGAGCGGCCGCGCGCTCCACGGCGCGGGGTATCCGATGATCGCCGGTGGCGGTGACCTCCCGTACGGCTACGGCGATGCGCTCGCGCGGGTCGACTTCGATCTGGGAGCGAGTCGCCTCTCGGCCACCGGTTTTCTCAACCGCGAGTCCGTGCTGCTCAACGTCGGGAAGCTCGAAGACGCGGGCGCGGCGGAGTCCGCCTACTGGGGGAATCAGGCCGCTTCGGCTCGGTACCGTCTCCCGCTCGGATCCGGGACGCTCCATGTTACCGGTGCGTACGGCCGCTTTCGAACCCGGCTGCCGGTCCCCCGCGAGACGGACGGCCCGATCGACTTCGCGAACGCCGAAGGCCGCACGTCTCGGTCGCGCACGGAAGCCTTCTACGAATCGGCCGCGGGGCGCGCCCGCTGGGCGGTCGGCGCGGGGCTGGACACGCACGAGACACTGCTCGATCAACGCACGGTGCTCGGCGACACGACCGCCCGCGCGATCGGGCGTGCGAACGTCGGCGGCGTCTGGGGCGAGGCGATCTGGGACGTCTCGAGCGAGGTCGAGCTTCGGGCCGGGGTGCGGGCCAGCTATTTCACCCCCGAGAACACGGCGCGCTTTTCGCCGCGCGCCACCGCGACCTGGCACGTCAGCGAATCGTCGGATCTCCGGATCTCGGCCGGGCGCTTCGCGCAGATCGTCCGGGGGCCCGAGTCCATCCTGTCGAGCGACCTCACGGGTCCGACCGTCGGGGGACGAGGCCGCCCGATCTTGGATTCGGATCTCACGTCGGACGAGCTTCCTCTGCTCGGGATCGCGAACTCGACCCACGTCGTGGTCGGGCTCGAGAACCGGTTGAGGAACGGGATCGAGCTCGGGCTCGAAGGCTACTTCAAGTCCTTCGACGATCTGCCGGGCGCCGAACAGCTCCTCTCGTCCGGGGCCGACATATGGGTGCAGGCCAAGGAGGGGCCGGTTCGGGGGTGGCTGGGGTACTCGCTGGCCTGGGTGTGGGACAACGAGCCGGCGGAGGACAATTCCTTCGTCGGTCGCCAGCTCTTGAGCGGTGGGCTGTCGAGCGAGCTCCGCGGCTTCGATCTCGGCTTCCGGCTCAGCTACGGCGCCGGCCTCCCCTTCTCATCGGTCTCGAAGGCGAACCAGGCCGACTCCGGGCTGGGGGACGTCAACGACCCGAATCCGGTGGACGTCATCTCGGGTGCGCCCGACGATTCCTATTTGCGCATCGACGCGGAGATCTCTCGTCGATGGGTCACGGGCGTGGGGGATGCTCGCATGGAGATCGCGCCCTACGTCCGGCTCCTGAACGCGCTCGATCGACGCGACGCGTTGTTCTATCAGACGGGCGGTGGCGACGCCACGCGCCCCGCCCCGCTCTCCTCGGTGCCGCTGCTCGCGGTGTTCGGGGTAGCCTGGGCCTTCTGATGTACGTGCGATCCATGGGCTCGGCTCGTCGATCTACGAGTGTCGGCAGAATCGTCGTCACGCGGGAGCCTGCTCGGACGTCGATAGGGAGCAGTCACGTCGTATCGGGAGAACAGGGATCATGTCGAGGATAGATGGTTGCAAGCGAGCGCTGCTGGTCGTCGCGCTCGTGGGGACGGCGGGGTGCGGAGACGGGCCGACGGCCTTGTCGACGTCCACGCTCGACTCGGCGCGCGCGCGCTGGCTCTCGTCGGGCATCCGGGACTACGACTTCGAGTATCGACAGCAGTGCGAATGCGGGTCGGCGTTCTCGGATGCCGCGATCGTGGAGGTACGGCAGGGTCGGGTCGCCGCGGTCCGGTATCGCGATTCGGGTCAGCCGGCCGCGGCGACGGACCGGGGACTCTTCCCCACCGTCGACGACCTGTTCGCCCGCATCGAGGATGCGATCCGGCGGAACGCCGCGTCGCTGACCGTGACGTACGACACGCGGTGGGGCTACCCCACGCGAATCGACATCGACTACGACGTTCAGGTGGCCGACGATGAGATTTCGATCGACGCGAGCGCGCTCACACCACGCTAGGCGCACCCGCGGCCTCGCGCGCAGCGCGGCCATGGCCGCGAGCGGGTGGGCGGTGATGGCCGGCGTCAAGGCGCTGGCCCGCCGGGCCGCACGACGACCGCTTCGAGCCGGCTGGATCGTCGTCGCGCTGACCGCGGTCGGCTGCTCGAGCCCGCTCGGACCCGAGCAGGACGACCTGTCGGCCGCTCGGGCGCGCTGGGCATCGCTTTCGCCGGACCGCTACACCTTCGTGCTTCAACGTTCGTGCTTTTGCCCGCCCGAGACGGTGCGCCCGATGCGGATCGAGGTGCTCGGCTCGATCGTGAACGAGGCCGTCTACTCGGACACGGAAGAGCCGGTCGCGATCCCGCTCGAGCAGGTGCCGACGATCGATGACCTCTTCGATGAGATCCAGGGGGCCATCGACGACGACGCGTTTCTGGTCGACGCGACGTACGACCCGGATCGCGGATTCCCGACCAGCGTCTCGATCGACCACATCGAGCTCGCGGTCGACGACGAGCAGGCGTTCACGGTCACCGCCTTCCAGTTCGTGGATACCACGACGAGCTGAGTCGGCGATCCGTCGGGTATCGGACGCCGGCATGGCAGTTGTCGCACCCGGCACAAGCGGGGGGTCGTTCCCCGAAGTACGCGGCGATCGCGGCGCGTCTACACGCCCTCGTGTTGACGTAGCGACGCATCGCGCGTCGTCGCACGCGGCCTCGGCCGTCGCCGCACTCCCCACCCTCGCGGAGCCTGCGCCGGATCTCGCGTAGTCTCGATCCAAGCGGTCGATCTCGCCGCTTCACGGATACGAGCAGGCAATCGGATGGCTGGCCATCGCGGCCGGCGCGGCCCGCCTCCTGGACGTACTGTTCCGTGGAGCGGGGCGCGCCCAGGTGCGCGACCAACCGCACGTGGGGGTGGTCGATCCCCATGCCGAACGCCGAGGTGGCGCACACCACGCGGATCTCGTCGTCCAGGAATCGTCGCTGGGTCTCGGAGCGTCGCGCGATCGGCAGACCGGCGTGGTACGCGGCCGCCGAGAACCCGTGGCGCGACAGACCGATGGCGGCCCGAGCGCTGAGCGCCCGCGTCGGCGTGTAGACGATCGCCGGACCCGTCGAGCGTGCCAGCGACTCCACGACGAGCGCGAAGGCGGCCCCGAGCCGTCCGACCCGCTCGACCCGCCACCGCAGGTTCTCGCGGTCCACCGGCGCCACCACCCGCACGGGCCGCGCGATCGACAGCAACGTCTCGAGGTCCCGCCGCGTGGCGGCGGTGGCGGTGGCGGTAAACGCGGCCAACGGCGGCATCCCGAGCGCGCGTCTCGCCCCGCCCACGACGAGGTACGAAGGGCGGAACTCGTGGCCCCACTCGGAGACGCAGTGCGCTTCATCCACCGCCAGGCGTGCGATTCGGAGCCCACGGAGTCGCTCGCGGGTCCGCCGCTGCCCGAGTCGCTCGGGCGAGACATAGAGCAGCTCGAGGTGTCCCGACTCGGCGCGGGCGAGGGCGCG
>JAKSCH010000128.1 GCA_022360695.1 Gemmatimonadota bacterium | reverse complement strand
GTCGTCCTCGGCGAGGTCGAGGAGATCTGGTACGCGTCGACCGATGGGTTCGACATCCAGGGCTGGATCGTCAAGCCGCCCGACTTCGATCCGAGCCGGGAGTACCCGCTGATGCTCGTCATCCACGGCGGCCCGCACGGAATGTACAACGGCGGGTTCAACTACGCGTTCCAGGAGCACGCCGCGAACGACTACGTCGTGCTCTACACGAACCCGCGCGGGAGCACGGGCTACGGGACGGCGTTCGCCAACGCGATCAACCACGACTATCCGGGCGCGGATTTTCCCGACCTGATGGGCGGCGTCGACGAGATGCTGCGGCGTGGGTACGTGGACGAGGACAACCTGTTCGTGTACGGCTGCTCGGGCGGCGGCATCCTGACCACGTACATCGTCGGGAACACGGACCGCTTCCGCGCAGCGTCGGCGAATTGCCCGATCGTCAACTGGATGTCCGCGATGGGGACCTCGGACGCCATCGGCTATCTGCGTACGTTCGAGAAACCGTTCTGGGAGGACGAGACCGAGTGGATCGATCGGTCTTCCATCTTCTACGTCGAGAACGTCACGACGCCCACCATGCTCATGACCGGCGAGAAGGACCTGCGCACGCCGATGGGTCAGACCGAGGAGTTCTATCAAGCGCTCCAGTACCGCGGCATCCCGACGGTGATGGTGCGGTTCCCGGACGAGTGGCACGGGACGAGCTCGCGGCCTTCGAACTTCCTGCGCACGCAGCTCTATCTGCGGAAGTGGTTCGAGAAGTGGGGAACGCACGCGTCGGCCATGACGACGGACGACATGGGCTCGTGACCGACGCCGCCGTCGCGTCCTCGAGGATCACGGAGGCGTTCACGGATCGACCGGCCTTCATACCGTTTCTGTCGAGCGGCTATCCGAGCCCGGCCGATACGCCGCGTCTGCTACACGGCTTGGCCGAGGCGGGCGCGGACATCATCGAGCTCGGCGTGCCCTTCAGCGATCCGCTCGCCGACGGACCCACCATCCAGGCGGCGAGCTGGCGCGCGCTCGAGCAGGGCGTGACGGTCGAGAGCGCGCTCGATCAACTGGGCGAGGTCGCGGCCGATCTCCCGCCGATCGTCATCTTCTCCTATCTGAACCCGATCCTCCGCGTGGGCGTCGAAGCGTTTCTCGAGCGCGCGGCGGAAGCCGGGGCCGCGGGGCTTCTCGTCACCGACCTCCCGGTCGGCTCGCACCCGGAGCTCGAAGGTCGGCTCGCGGCGGGCGGTCTCGATCTCATCCCGCTCGCCGCGCCGACGACGACCCGGGCGCGGCTCGAGACGATCCTCGCGCACGCTTCGGGGTTTCTCTACTACATATCGCGTCTCGGCGTCACGGGGGCGCGGGACGCGCTCGACGAGCAGCTCGCGGACAAGGTGGCGCAGCTCCGCGCGGCGGTGCGGCTCCCCGTCGCGGTCGGGTTCGGCATCTCGACCCCCGAGCAGGCCGACGCGGTGGCGGGCATCGCCGACGGCGTGGTCGTCGGGTCCGCGTTGATCGCGGCGCTCGGCGCGAGCGAGGACGCGTTTCGAGAACTGGCGGTTTCGATCGGCGAGGCCGTGCACCAGCACAGCGAGGCATCAGCATGAGCTCGAAGGAAGCGGTGGTCCCGGGACGTGAGGGGCCGGAGACCGGGATCGGTCGGGGCGTCGTGTGTCGGGGCGTCGTGTGTCGGGGCGTCGCGCGTCGCGTCGTGTCGCGGGGTCTCGTGACGGTGGCCGCCGTGACGAGCGTCGCCGGTCCGATCGAAGCGCAGGATCGCTTCGGGGCGGCGGTCCGCGTCCACGACGACGGCCAAGTCATGGTCCTCAAATCTGGCTTCGGTCGAGGCCCCGCGTCGGTGCACGTGTTCGAGCGAGACGGGAGCTCCGAGTGGACCCGGCGTCAGGAGCTCCTCTCGGAGGGCTCGCTGCTCGGCGAGTCGTTCGGCGCCTCGATCGCCGTCGTCGACGACGGCGTGCTGGTGGCGAGCGGTGACCCGGCCGTGGCGATCGGGGCGTACGGGTTCCGACGCGCCTCGAACGGCGAGTGGCACCCGAGCGAGTCGGTGGCCCTCGGCGACCCGAGCGCCGCGCGGGCGGGCGAGATCTCGCTGGGGGCGATCATGGCGATCCTGCAGCCGCCTCCGCGGACCGTGGCCGCCGATGGCGACGTCGCGCTGGTGTCGGCACCGCTGGAAGGGAGCGCCCGTACCGGCGTGGTCGCGTTCGAGCGGGGTCCGGATGGAAGTTGGACGCGCGCCGCGGAGCTCGAGGTCGACGGGCTGCGCGGCACGGCTCGGTACGGCACGGCGCTCGCCGCCCGCGGGAGCCTCGCCGCCGTGGGTGCCCCCGGTCAGGCCGGCGGGACGGTCGTCATCTGGATCCGCGGTGAGGACGGCGCGTGGACCGAGGAGGCCCGGCTCACGTCGGAGAACGCCGGCGGTGGCTCGGCGCTCGGGAGCAGCCTCGCTTTTCTGACGGACGATGAGCTCGCCGTGGGGGCCCCACGGGCGGATGGCTCGGCCGGCCGCGTCGTGCACTTCACGCGCGGAGCCGACGGGGCCTGGGTCGAGAGCGCGGTCCTGACGCCGCACGAGGAGGGCGGCGGCCAGTCGTTCGGGGCCGCGCTCGCCGCCGACGAGAACGAGCTGTGGATCGGCGCCCCCGATGCGAACGAGGGCCGCGGGCGCGTCGACGCGTTCACGCGCGCCGGCGCGGAGGGCGAGCTCCTCGGCTCCGGGACGTTCGCTCCGGAGGATCTGGAGCCCGGATCCCGGTTCGGCGCGTCGGTGGCGCTCGCCGGCTCGGTGGCGGCGGTCGGGAGTCCGGGTGCGCACGGGACGGCCGGGCTCGCGGCGGTGTACGAGGCCGATGCCGATGGGGTTTGGTCCGAGCCGCGCTGGTTGCTGCCCTTCGATGCTCCGACGGCCGTGACCGCGGACGAGGTGCGGTGCGAGGACGACCAGGCGGCCGGGTTCGACTGCGATGCGGTGGATCTCCAGGCGTACCTGCCGCTCGCCGCGATCGGGGCTCGCCCCGGTGAGCGCGTCAGCGATGCGTGGGGGTGGACGGATCCACAGACCGGCCGCGAGTACGGGCTCGTCGGTCGCACGGCCGGCGCGGCGATCGTCGACGTGACCGACGCGGTGAACCCGGTCTACCTGGGGTACATCCCGGCGAACCCGAGCGGGGCGCGCGATCTCAAGGTGTACCGCGATCACCTCTTCTTCACCGGTGACGGCGCCGGTGCGCACGGCCTCGTCGTCTTCGACCTGACCCGACTCCGCGACGTGACCGATGCGCCCGTGACGTTCGACCCGGATCTCCGCTGGGACGGAATCGGCAGCGCGCACAACCTGATCATCGATACCGATGCCGGCACCGCGTTCACCGTCTCGACGAGCGGGGCCGGCGAGACGTGCGGCGGCGGCCTCGTCATGATCGACATCGGCGAGCCGCTCGCCCCCGAGTTCGCGGGCTGCTTCACGGACACCGAGGGGCTGATCTTCGAGGGCCGCACGCACGACGCCCAGTGTCTCGTGTACGATGGCCCCGATCCGGACTACCAGGGTCGCGAGCTCTGCTTCGCCTCGAACGAGACGGCGCTCCGCATCGTGGACGTCACCGACAAGACGAACCCGATCCCGATCTCGGCGGCTGCGTACCCCGGCGTGGCCTACATCCACCAGGGGTGGCTCACCGAGGACGGCCGGTACTTCTATCTCAACGACGAGCTCGATGAGCTGGTCGGCTCGACCGATCGGACCAAGACCATCGTGTGGGACGTCTCGGATCTGGACGACCCGGTCGTCGTCGGCGAGCACTACGGCCCGAACGGCTCGACCGACCACAACCTGTACGTGAAGGGCGACCGGATGTACCAGGCGAACTATCAGGCGGGGCTTCGCGTGATCGACATCAGCGACCCCGAGAGTCCAGTAGAGGTCGGGTACTTCGACACGACGCCGTACGGCGTCGATCCGCCCGGCTTCAACGGGGCGTGGACGGCGTTTCCCTATTTCGAGAGCGAGACGGTGCTCGTGACGAGCATGTTGGAGGGCGTCTTCCTTCTCAAACCCCGGAGAACGGAGCTGGTCCCCTGATGAAGAAGCTCACGTATACGGGCGAGAGCGTCGAGATCACGTACGAAGTGGAGCGTTGCATCCACGCCGCCGAGTGCGCGAACGGCTTGCCGGCCGTGTTCGATCCGAATCGAAAACCGTGGGTGGACGCGGATGGGGCACTGCCGGATGAAGTGGCCGAAGTGATCCGCCGGTGTCCGACCGGGGCGCTCAAGTACCGCCGGCTCGACGGCGGACCCGAGGAGGTCGCGTCGGCCGCACCGGCCGTGACCGTCTCCGAGGACGGCCCCCTGTACGTCGAGGGAAACCTCCGCATCCACGTCCCGGGCGCGGACGAACCGATGGGCGAAGCGCGCGCCGCGCTCTGTCGGTGCGGCGCCTCCGCGGCCAAGCCGTTCTGCGACAACGCGCACGAAGACGCCGGGTTCCGAGATCGCTGCACGATCGATCTCGCACGAGCCGTCGACGACGATTACACGGAAGAGACCGACGTCATCGAGGTGACGCCGCTCGCCGACGGGCCGCTCAAGCTCGAAGGCTTGATCGAGATCTCGGGCGTGGAAGGCGACGACCACGGACGCTTCGCCGGCGCCTTCCTGTGTCGCTGCGGCGCCTCGAGGGCCAAACCGTTCTGCGACGGCAGCCACCGCGAGATCGAGTTCGAGGCGGAGGGGCTCTGAGACGACCGACCGGCGGCCGTCCATGTTGAGCGGAGCCGCTGCAGATCCCGACCTGATCCCGTTCTACCCGCTGCTCTACGTCGCCTGGGCCGACGGCGAGCTCACGGCCGAGGAGGCGGCGGCACTCCGCGCGCGAGCCGAACGAGCGGGCATCGATCCCGACGCGCTGTCGGTCTGGTTGGATCCCGAGACCCCGCCGGACCCCGAGCAGCTCCTCGAGTTGCTGGCGATCGTGCGCCAGCGTGCGCCGGAGCTGTCGGCGGTGGAGCGGTCCTCGCTCGCCTCCCTGGGCATCGCGCTCGCCGAGGCCGAGGGCAAGGCCCCGACCGACGCGGCGCGGGAGGCCGTGCGACGCGCCGAAGCGGCTTTGGGGCTGCACGCGAGCGAGGCCGTCGCCTCGATGCTCGACGCCGGGCGACCGGTGGCCGACCTGCCCGAGATCGAGCCGCGGTTCGACCTCGACCGAATGCGTCGGTTTCTCGACGGCGAGACGGTGGAGATCAAGGATCGTCTCCGCGCGTTGCTCGACGACGGCCGGTTCGAGCTGGTCCACGGGCTCTCCACGACGGAGTACCGAGCCAAGGTGCTCGAGTGGTGTCGCGCGCTCGCCGACGAAGGGCTCGGCGCGCTCGCGTACCCGGTCGAGCACGGTGGCGGTGGTGACCCCGCCGGCTTCGTGGCGACCTTCGAGATGCTCGCGTTCGTCGACCTGAGCATGCTCGTCAAGTTCGGCGTCCAGTTCGGGTTGTTCGGCGGGAGCATCCACCAGCTCGGGTCGCGCGAGCACCACGAGCGTTACCTGCGCGCCGCCGGGACGCTCGAGCTGCCGGGCTGTTTCGCCATGACCGAGACGGGCCACGGATCGAACGTCTACGACATCGAGACCACGGCGGTCTACGATCCGGAGCCGCGCGAGATCGAGATCCACACGCCGAGTCCGCGCGCCCGGAAGGACTACATCGGGAACGCGGCCCTCCACGGCCGTCTCGCGACCGTGTTCGCGCAGCTCCGGGTCTCGGGCGAAGACCACGGCGTGCACGCCATCCTGGTCCCCATCCGGGACGCGGATGGGTCGCCGGCGCCCGGCGTGCACATCGAGGATTGCGGTGAGAAGCTCGGGCTGAACGGCATCGACAACGGGCGGCTGGCGTTCGATCACGTCCGCGTGCCCCGCGAGAACCTCCTCGATCGGTTCGCGTGGATCAACGACGACGGCCTCTACCGTAGCCCCATCGCGAGCCCCGCGAAGCGGTTCTTCACGATGCTCGGGACGTTGGTCGGGGGTCGCGTCGCCGTGGGAAGCGCCGCGCTGAGCGCCACCAAGGTCGCGCTCACGATCGCGACGCGGTACGGAGAGCGCCGACGACAGTTCGGCCCGGCCGGGGAGCCCGAGCGTCCGTTGCTCGACTACCAGAGTCACCAACGCCGCTTGCTGCCCCGGTTGGCCACGACGTACGCGCTCAACTTCGCGCTCCACGATCTACAGATGCAGTACGTGGCCGAGGACGAGGATCGGCGGAAGACCGAGGCGGCTGCGGCCGGACTCAAGGCCTACGCGACGTGGCACGCCACCCGCACGATCCAGGTGTGCCGCGAAGCGTGCGGGGGCCAGGGGTATCTGTCGGTCAATCGATTCGCGGGACTGAAGACGGACACCGATGTGTTCACGACATTCGAAGGCGACAACACGGTCCTCCTCCAGCTCGTCGCCAAGGATCTCCTGACGGGGTTTCGACAGCAGTTCGGGGATACGGGGGGATTCGGGATCGCCCGTTTCATCGCGGACCGTGCCGCCAACGCGGTGCTCGATCGCAACCCGATCATCTCACGCAAGACGGATCCGGGTCACCTCCGTGACGCCGAGTTCCACCGCGCCATGTTCGAGGACCGGATGAACGACCTCGTGTATTCGCTCGCGCGTCGGGTGCGCGCGCGGATCGAGGACGGGATGTCCTCGTTCGATGCGCTGGTCGAGTGCCAGAACCACGCGTTGACCGCGGCGCTCGCGAGCGTGGAGCACGACATCCTCGCCTCGATCCTCCGGGCCGAGACCGACACGCCGAGCTCGGGCGTGGCCGAGCAACTGGACCGGATCCGCTGTCTGTTCGCCCTGACGACCATCGAGCGGCACCGCGCCTGGTATCTGGAAGAGGGCTATCTCGACCCGCCGAAGACGAAGGCGATCCGACGTCAGGTCACGGAGCTGTGCGCGGAGATCCGTCCGCAGGCGGTGCCCCTCGTCGACGCCTTCGGCGTGCCCGCGAGCGCGCTCCGCGGGACGATCGCGGAGTAGCTCGTCCCGCGCGACGCCGCTTCGTCGCTCGAACGGCGATCGTTCAGCTCTCGTCGGCCCGCATGCCATCGACGCGCTCCCGGTCGGGCTCGACGAACACCGTCCGAGCCCGATCCGGCGCGACCGTCCACGGCGGCGACTTTCGGGGTTTCCGCACGTGCTTTCGACGCGTCCACACCACGGCGACGGTGCCGCTGTTGCGCGCCCCGCTGTTCACCGCCGCCGCGTTCGCTGCCTCCAGCAGATCGCGACGCGGCGGATTCTCGTCCTTGCGGCCCCAGCGGAGGATCACGTGCGCGCCGGACGCCTGGGATGCGTGCAGCCAGATGTCGTCGGGCCCCGAGTGACGGAACGTGAGCTCGTCGTTGTCCTTCGCGCCGCGTCCCACCCGGATCTCGAGTCCGCCGCTGCTCACGAGCCGGGTGTACGGAAGCCTCGGTGCCGGCGTCTTGCCGCGTCGCTCCTCCTGCGACGCGGGTCGTCCCCCCGCGAGCTCCCAGAGCTCGTCGGTCGGTCCCGCGCGCTCCAGCTCGGCGAGCGCGAGCTCCAGCGCGGTTCGACGCTCGCGCGCGTCCGCGATCCGCCCCGGCAGCGTATCGAGCGCCCGCTGTCGTCGCTTCGCCTCGTCGAACAGCCGCTCCGCGTTCGCCACGACATCGAGCGCGGGGTCGAGCTCGATCGTCCGGTCGGTACCCTCGAAGTCTTCGAGCGTGACCACCGAAGCGCCGCGGGGGATCTCCGACTTACGCGCCAGAAGCAGCTGCCCGTCCGCGCGGGGCGTTTCGGGGGCCTCGGCTCCGGCGAGCTGACGCTCGAGCGCCGCGACGCGCTTGCCGAGCCGCCCGCTCCGCGCCCCGAGCCGCGCCGCGAGAACCTCCGACTCGCTCGCTCGCTTCTCATCGGAGGCCGACGGGATCGACTCGATCAGGGCGGCCAGACCGCCCTCGTCCTCCACCGCCTCCCGAAACGCGTCCAGCAGCGACTCGCTCGCTCGTCCCTCGCCCGCGAGCGCGATCGGATAGGGCTGCGCCCCCCAGCGACGCGGCTCGATCCAGGACGGCCCGATGTCACGCTCGCGGACCACGTCGTGGAGCTGCCGCAAGCGCTCGTGCGTCCGGCCCGCCAACAGCCAGTCGATGTTGAGCGCGCTCGTCCACGCCCACCGCGTGAGCACCGCGCTACGTAGATCGTCCGCGTCCACATCGGAGAGCGACGCCTCGAGATCCTCCGGCGTGGGAGCGCGCTCGATGTCGTCTCGCGTCGACCGCGGCGGGCGGTAGAGGGCCCCGCGTCGGAGCGGACGGTCGCCCGCGTCGCGGGTCAGCAGCGCCGCCTCGATGCGCCACGCGGGATCGCCCTCCGGACCGGTGAGCTCCAGCCGAAGCGCGTTCCAGCGCTGTACGTGCAGCTCGAGCGCCAACGCCTCGCGCGGCTTCCCCGCCGTATCTCGGAACGTGAACAACAGCGCGCGCTCGTCCGGAGGCGCCTCGACGCCATCGAGGAACAACCGTCCGAACCGATACGGGGTCCCGCGGAGGACCGTCGTGTCGTCATCCGCCTCGAGCGCGATGAGGTGCCCGGCGAGCGGGTGGAGCAAGGCGATGAGTCGCGTGTCATCGTCGAACCGGAGCTCGACGATGCGACGTCCCCGGTCGAAGCCGAGCGAGCGCACGCGCGACCCACCCCAGCGGGCGCGTGCCTCGACGGCCAAGGTGCGGGCGATGAGGGGATCGTAGCGGACGGGCATGGCGCCCCTATATTCGGGGACTTCCACCGAGGCGACAAACCCGAGCGAGACCGAAGAGCCTTTGGCGCAGCTCCACCCGATCATCGAGGCGGCCGGGCGTGACCAGATCCATCCGCCGTGGGCCGTGATGAGCGAGTCGCGCCGCGAGCACACGGTCCGCGTCGGGCGGCTCTTGTGGAAGTGGAGCAAGGCGCTCGGGTACAAGCGGAAGAAACGGCTTCGGTGGCGCGCCGCGGGTCTCCTGCACGACGCGCTCAAGGGCGAGGACCCCGCGATCCTGCGCGGCGAAGTCGAAGGCGGCCACCGCTGGCCCGATCCGCTCCTGCACGGTCCGGCGTGCGCCGCTCGGCTCCGCGCCGGAGGCGTGCGAGACGAGAAGCTGCTGCTCGCGATCACGTACCACACGACGGGTCACCCCTCGTTCGGCAATCTCGGCCAGGCGCTCTATATCGCCGACTACCTCGATCCCGGTCGGTGGGGCAAGGTCCGCAAGCGAGCCGAGTGGCGTCGCCGCATGCCGTTCGATTGGCGGGCCGTGCTCGAAGAAGTCGCGGCGGCGAAGATCACGTCGTTGATCGATCGTCGTGTCCCGATCCCGCCCGTGACGGCGGATTTCTGGCGCGCGTTGGTCTGACCTCGAGCCTCCGCGAGCGGAAACGCGCATCCGAAGGGCGCGCTCGACTTGCATTTCCGAGCGAGAGACGCGAAATCCCATCTGCGCGACCCGTGCGTCGCGCGCGAGCGGTGGAAGGGGCGGTCCGAGGGACCGAGTGCTGTGGGCGATGAAGCGGAGGACGACGGGTGGCGGGAAAGGCACGTTCGCGGTCGAAGACGTCGCGCTCGCGATCCTCGAAGAAACCAGCTCGCGCTCGTCCCTCCCGGTTCGTCTCGCTCCTCCAGGGCATCGTCACCACGATCATCCTCGTCGGGGCGGGCATCCTCATCGGCTCGTTCTTCGGGCAGTGGCGAACGACCCTGCCGGACGACGTCTCGTTCGAGTCCGCGGAGCGCCCGCTGAACGATCGGATTCAGGTCGAGGTGCTCAACGGCGTCGGTGAGTCGGGTCTGGCGCGGCGGTTCACCCGCGATCTGCGCGACCTCGGGTTCGACGTCGTCGCCGTCGGCAACGCGGAGCACTTCGACCACTCGAGCACACACGTGCTCGACCGGTCCGGTCGGACCGGCGCCGCGCGGGAAGTCGCCGATGGGCTCGGAACGGATTCCGTGGTGGTGGCGCTCGACCCCGATCTATACCTCGACGCGACGGTGGTCATCGGGCGCGATTGGCGCGGCGTGCTGGGAGCCCTGAACCGCGAGTAGCGATACGCGCGATCGTGTGCACCCCAGCGCGCCGGCGGAGCGGACCGCCCGGTGGCACTCAGCGGTCCGACGAGCTCGACTCGTTCCTCGACAATCGAAGCTGGCCACATGCCGCGGCGATGTCCCGCCCGCGCGGCGTGCGCACCGCGTTGGGGACGCCGCGCGCTTCGAGCGCCTCCGAAAAGACGGCGATCCGATCCTTGGGGGTCGGTCTCCACTCCGGTCGCGAGGGGATCGGGTTGAACGGGATCAGGTTGATGAAGCAGGTGAGACCGTGCGTCAGGTCGGCGAGCGTCTCCGCGAGCTCCCGGTCGTCGTTTACGCCGTCGATCAACGTGTACTCGAGGCTGATCCGCCGGTTCTTGTGCGCCTGGTAGGCACGGAGCGCTCCGAACAGCTCGGGCAACGGATACCGTCGCTCGATCGGCATGAGCTCGAGTCGGAGCTCGTGCAGTGGCGCGTGGAGCGACACGGCGAGCTCGAACGGCTCCGGGCGACGAGCGAGCTCCATGATCCCGGGGACGAGACCCACGGTGGAGACCGTGATCCGACGAGCCCCGAGCCCGAATCCCTCGTGCAGGCCTCGGAGCGAAGCGAGCACGGCGTCGAGATTGGCGAGCGGCTCGCCCATCCCCATGTAGACGACGTTCGAGATCGGTCGCCCGAGCTCCTCGCGGGCGACGCGTCGCGACTCGCGATACTGGGCGACGATCTCGGCGGATCGAAGCTGCCGGCGAAACCCGAAGTCGCCGGTGGCGCAGAAGCGGCAGCCGAGCGCGCACCCCGCCTGCGAGGACAGACAGAGCGTGAGCCGCTCTCTCGTCGGGATGAGCACGGACTCGACGCGCTCGTCGTCGTCCAGCCGCCACAGGTGCTTGATCGTCCCGTCCCGCGAGCGCGCCACCGTGTCGACTTCGAGCGGGGTGAGCGAGAACCGCTCCGCCAATCGCGCTCGCAGGGTCGTCGGCAGGTTCGTCATCTCGGCGAACGACCGGGCGTCGTGGTCGAAGACCCACGCCTCGACCTGCTCGACGCGGAACCGCGGCTCGCCGGCTTCGAGAACGAACGTCTCGAGCTCCGTTCGGCGGTCGGATCGTGCCCCGGAGAGCAGTTCGAGCGATGCGTTTTCAACCATGAGACGTGAGGCGATCGTGCCTTCGGTTTCGCTTGCTGGGGTCCGCGGAAGCGCACTATCTTCGCGCCTGTTCTACACTCGAGCGAGCCCGTAGGCCACCTTGGGTGCTCGCCGTGAGACGCCGAACGTCCCGATTCTCCCGTGCTCCGAACCACTCTGGCCGAGCTGCTGCCCGTGCACCGAATCAAGGTGCCTCTGAGGGCCAAGGACAAAGCCGGTCTGATCGAAGAGCTGGCGGATTCGCTGGCGAAGGCGTGCGGGGTCGGCGAGAGCGCGAAGGAAGACATGCGAATGGCGGTGCTCGCGCGCGAAGCCGTCTTGAGCACGGGAATCGGCGGGGGTGTCGCGCTCCCGCACGGACGTAGCGAGGCGATCGGCGAGCTCGCCGTGTTCGGGGGGCGTACGGACGGCCCGGTCGATTTCGAAGCCGTGGATGGGCGGCCCGTCGAGATCATCGTGCTCGTGGTCGGCCCCGAGTCCGCCTCGGACGAGCACATCGGAGCCTTGAGTCGGATCGGGCGTCTGTTCCGATCGGACTCCTTGAAGCAGGAGCTGATCGCGGCCGAGTCGGCCGAGGACTTCCATGACGCCATCAGGAGAGCGGAGACGAGTTGAAGCCCACTGACCCCCCCAAACGCGAGACGGTGCCCCTCGCGACGGCCTACCGAGACACGGGGTGCGGGCAGCTCGACGCGTCGCGTGACGGTGAAGAGACGCAGCTCATCGGGTGGGTCCATCGACGCCGGGATCTGGGTGGGCTGTTCTTCGTCGATCTCCGGGATCGAACGGGTCTCG
>JAKSCH010000475.1 GCA_022360695.1 Gemmatimonadota bacterium | reverse complement strand
GCCGGGAGAGTCCGCGCCGATCTATCGCGAGGTCATCGGCGTGGCTCGAAACGTCCGGCACTACGAGCTCGAGACGCCCTCACGAATCCAGGTCTATCTCCCGTATCAGGGATCGCGGACGCAGACCGGGATGGACATGTCGATCATCGTGCGAACGTCGGTCCCACCCGAGCAGCTGGTCGGGGGCCTGCGTCGTGAGCTCGCGTCGTTGGATCCCGATGCGCCGCTCGCGCTGGTGACGACGATGGAGGAATACGTGGACCGAGCGATGCAGAGCGAGACCGCGCTCGGCGGGATCCTCGCGACGTTCAGCGGCCTCGCGATGCTGCTGGCGGGGATCGGGATCTTCGGCGTGCTCTCGTACACGGTCCTCCAACGGACGCCCGAGATCGGGATCCGGATGGCGCTCGGTGCCGACGCACGATCGGTCCGCCGGTGGATCGCCCTCGAAGGACTCCTACTCGCGGGAATCGGGATCGGGATCGGCGTGGTGGCCGCGCTCGGGCTCACGCAGCTCCTGCGCGGGTTCCTGTTCTCGGTCGACCCGATCGATCTCAGCGTCTACGCGGCGCTTGCCGTCTTCTTGCTCGTCGTCACCGTGGCGGCGACCTACATCCCGGCGGCGCGCGCCACCCGCGTCGACCCCGCGACGGTACTACGCTCGCAAGAGTAAGTCCCTGGCGCGCCGACCCGCGGGCGGGCGACGACGAGCGAGGCTGAGCCGCTCCGCGCCCCCTTCCCGTGTAAGGAACGAACGGACTCGCCTCTCTAACTCACCGTAACCGTTGTCTGTGAGCTGGTACGACCGGACTCGTCACCCGGTGAGTTCGGAAGACTCGTTGGCCGTTTGGGGGGAGGCCTCGAGGAGTGCGAGCCGAACAGCGTCTTGGAAATCCGCCGTCAGGTCGAATCGGCGGCCACGCGCCACCACATAATCCCACAGTCGATACACGCCTGCCAGCCCCTGCACGATCGGACCGTCGGTCGGCAGCGGCTCCGCGCCGATCTGTCGGGCGACTCCGCGCAATCGATCTTCGAAGCGCGTCGGCGCGGCCACGACCAACCGTACACCGGCGTCGGACAGCTTCTCGATCGCCTGCTCCACCTCGTAGACGACCGGGTGATCGGGGGTCGGCACGGCCCGCCAGACGGCCATGACCACGATGGAGTCGGTCGTCGCGGTAGGCGCCGCGCCGCTTTCGAAGATCCCCGAGCGACCTCGGTCGCGCACATGATCCTTCAAGGTGCTTCTCGCCTCGGACAGCTCGAGCGCGCCGGGGATCCCGGGCCAGTCGGCCCATGCATCCGGTGCCGCGGTCTCGTCGCTGAGGGGATCCACGATGAGCCGAGCGTAGACGGAGCGGGCCAAGGCGCGATCCGACTCGTTCCCCTCGCTCTGGAGCAACGTCAGCAGGTGGCGAGCGGTCTCGGCCCTGAAGGAGGATTCCAGCGACGCGGTGAGAAATCGACGCGCCGTGGCCGTCTCCCCTGTGCGGGCCTGCGCGAGGCCGAGCGCTCCCTGCAGACGGGCCCGGGTTCGTTCGATTTCTCGCTCGAACGCCGACGTGCTCATGTGGAGTGGCCGGTCATGATCGGTGCGATCTCCCCACCAAGCGAGTCGTTCGCGTATCAGCGGGATCGCGAGCCGCTCGAGACCCTCGTGTGTTTCGACCAGGTCCCACCCGACCGGATCTCGGTCCTCGGGCGCGGCGGAGTCGTACGTGCGTCGCGCCCAGCGTCCGGTCGCCTCGAGATCATCGAGCCGGCTCGCCGTGACGTACGCGATGCTGGCGACGAAGTAGCTCGGACTCGACAGCCACTCGCGTTCGAAGGCCTCGAGCAAGGCGACCGGGTCTTCTCTGAGCTTCAGGAACGTTTGCGTCTGGCGGTGTTCGATGACCTCCGAGTGGTGCGGGTCGATGCTCTCGAGCCGCTCGATGAGCGCGCTTTCGAGCGCTGCGTCACGGACCGTCGCCGCGTACTCCGCCAGCATGGACAAGCGCTCCGGGGTCACTCCGGCAGCGTCCAGGGCCGCCAGCGAGTACCGAGTCAACCGCTCCTCGTGAAGCGGCAGAAGTCGATCTCGGTTGGGGGCCGAGATACTCAGATCCGGCCCCGCGCGAGTGGCCCATGCCTCTACGTCGTTCGGATACGCGTCGGTGAGCGCCGCGGCCGCGGACTGGACATCCTCGATCTCGACCGAGCCATAACGGAGGCTCGCCGTCATTGCCGCGATCCTCGCGACGTCCGTCGTGACCCCCCGACCACGGTCGACTTCCCAGAATCTCCCTCCGTTGCTGTCCCAACGACTGCCGTCCTCCGATTCTACGGCGGCCCGGGCGAAGACCACGTCGTCGGGAACGATGATGTCGCCGGCGAAGCCGCCTCGCGTCTTGCTGAGGGTCCGATCCACGATCCGGGACGGAGCTTCGGCGCTCGTCCACATCTCGACGCGCGCTCGGACCCGACTTTCGCTTTCGAAAAAACTCGACGGTACGTAGGTCATTCGCACCGCGGCGCCGTCGTCCAGGGACTCGAAGCTCGCGGCGCTGAAGTCCCCCACGGCCCGATCCGCCCAAAGCAAGGCCCCGGCCGCGAAGAGCAGCACCAGCCCCACCGTGACCAGACCCGCCGGGACGGACGGGCGTCCGATCCCGGCAACGATCGGCTCCTCGGGGAGAAGGGTTCGAATGTTGGCCTCCCGGCGAGCGACGATGCGGTCGAAGAGGTCGCTCGGAAGACTCGGGACGGGGACCTCGTTGATCGCTCGTCGCGCGTCTCGGAGGAGGCCGACCTCTCGTCTGCAGCGGTCGCAGCGCTCGAGATGCTTCGCGATCCGCTTGTGCCGCGGGGCGGGCAGATCACCGTCGGAAAACGAGCTCAGCGTCTCGTACCTGGGGTGGAGTCTCGGTTTCGCCATGGTCTCTACCTCCCCCCATCCAGCCGCGTGCGCAGCAGCTTCCGCGCACGGTGCAGACGTTGGTACGAAGTGTTTGTTTCGATTCCGAGCACGTGCGCGATCTGCTCGTGCGTCCAGCCCTCGACGTCCTTCAGCCACAATACCGTTCGATACATCGCGGGAAGCCGATTCAACGCCCGTTCTATGTCGATTCGGGACAGTGTCCGTTCGAACCGGGTGGTCGCCGCTCTCTCCCAGAGATCTCTCAGGAGCTCTCTCCGACGACGATCGGTCTTCACCCGCAGCAGGGCGGCCCGAACCGTCACCCGATGGAGCCAGGTGGCGAGCGACGACCGACCTTCGAACCCGGAGAGCCCCTCCGGAAGCCCAACGAAGACGTCTTGAACGACATCCTCCGCATCACTGATCGAGCCCGTGATCCCATAGGCGATCCGGTTGAGACGCGCCGCGTAGAGCTCGAACGCCTCGGCGAGCGCGTCCGCGTCTCCGGCCGCGATCCGACGCACGAGGTCGGCATCCGGGTTCTTGGACTCGGGACCGGATCCCATGTCAACCACGCCGCGACGGGAGGGTTGAGCGCTCGCATGCACCTGAACCCAACAGGGGGATTCTCATGCGCACGTTTACTTCACTCCGAAACCGCAGCATCGCTGTCTTCATCACTCTTGCGTCATTGTTGTCGATCAGCCCTACGAGCCTTCCGCCGATCCTGTGCAGCAGCGCCACCGCCCTCTGTATACCTGAGGTCGGAGAGAGGTGTTGCGACAGCTCGGGGTGCACCCCAGACCACAAGATGGTGATCGGGCTCGACGGCTAACACCGCAGTTGGTGTAGATACGTTCGGAGAACCTGGGCGAGCGCACCCTTCCGTCCTCGCGCTCAGCTCGCCTCGGCATCCGGCTCGTCGAGGTGTCGGGTCGATCGATCTACGAGACGATCCACGTAGCGTTCGATCGAATCCGGATCGATCGTGCCACCGTGGGAGCGCTCCGAAGCGAGCTCCTGCGCCAATCGATAGAGCAGGGCGCGAACCTCGCTTCGGATGTCTTCGACAGACGCGGCCTGCGCGTCCGCAGCTCCACTCTTCGACGCCGGACCTCGGACCGACTTGGCCCCGACGTTTAGGCGAAAGCGCCACTTGGAGTGCAACATTTGTCGCCCCCTTGAACGTTGCACGCACTCACGCGTGCTCGACTCATTAGAGAGGGAACGGCGGCGTTACCTTACATGGCAGTCGAGACTTTGATCGGGGAGACATGGGTGCATCCTCGCCGACGGTCGCCGTAACCGCCTTGCGAATCAGGCGGTTAACGGCGGCCGGCGATCCAACGGAGGTGGGGTGGGAGCTAGCCCCGCGCCTTGACGATGCGGTCGATTCGGTCCTCGAGACCGGACATCACGCGAATCGTGGCCTCCTGAGTGTCCGCTTTCGCGAGATCTTGGGCGAAGGCGAGCAGCTCGTTGCGAATCGCATCCCGATTCGATGACGCGGCACGTACGGTACGGCGAGGCTTGGACGCCGCCTTGCGACGGCCCGGGTTCGCGGCGGCCTGGCGACGCTTGACTACGAGGGGGTAGCGGGCGTGGAACTGCCGGACCGACATGTTGGAAACCATGCGGCTCACGCTCTTGGCCCGCTTATAAAGCTCTGCGCTGCGCAGATTTGGGTCCTTGTTCAATTCTTTTTCCACGAACTCCATGACGCGTTCGTGAGGCTTCTTGGCGGGCATGGCATCTCTCTATTCAAGGTGCGGTCGGGGAGCCCGGTGAGCAGAACGTTTCCGGCTCCCGGACGAGTTGTGTAAGGAATCGACACTCTGATGTATCTAATTATAGCTATGTTGTGTCGAGATCGCACCTGTTATGGCGTTTCCGCGACCTCTGTCACCACGCTAGACCCGACGCTCGACGCGCGGCTAAAGCGACACTCCGCGCGCCGCGACACCAGCCAGGGCTTGTCTGACCCCATGACCGGCGGCCGACTCCAGGCTGACGATGAGAGCGGCGAGTCATTCGGCGCGTAGTGAGCGCGCAGGGTCGATCGGATGCCGATCTCGCGCTTCCTCGCGTTCACGGCGAGCGTGAGCAGGGCGAAGACGCCGGTCGCGAGCAAGATCCCGAGCGCCGCGATCACCGTGAACAGCTCCGCGTTCATGCCCTGCGCATAGAGCGAGCCCCTCGCCTCGTCCGGACCACGTCACGCGTCGACCTACGACGTCCCGGTCCGCCGCGAGCCGTCGAGCGAAAGACTCGTTCACGATGGCCACGAGCGGAGCGCCGACGGTATCGGTGGGGAGGAAGGCGGGAACATGTTTCGTGCATGGGCAATCCGAACCTTCGCCGCGGACAAATGAGGATCGGCCTTGGACCACTACGGTGTCGTGAGCCTCGTCCCGACGGGTGTCGTGCTCGTCATCGCCGTTCTCACGCGGCGTCCGGTGGAGTCGTTGATCGCGGGCGCGCTGGTCGGGTTCGTCATCCTCGCGCCGAGAGACCCGCTCACCCCGTTCACCGATGGCATGCTGGCGGTGATGCGGAACGAGACCGTCGGCTGGATCATCCTGGTGTGCGCGCTGTTCGGGAGCCTCATCAACCTGTTGGTCCGGATCGGAGCGGCGCGGACGTTCGGATCCGCGGTTTCGGAGCGAATTCGCACGCGGCGTGGAGCGTTGCTGACGACCTGGCTCCTCGGGCTGCTCATCTTCATCGACGACTACCTGAACGCGCTCGCCATCAGCTCTTCCTTCAAGCGCGTGACCGATCGGTACCGGGTATCGCGGGAGATGCTCGCGTACGTCGTCGACTCGACCGCCGCGCCGGTGTGCGTCCTCGTTCCGGTCTCGACCTGGGCCGTGTTTTTCGCGGGGCTGCTGGAGGAAACGGGTGCCGCTCCGGCGGGTGAGGGACTCGGCCTGTACGTCTCCGCGATCCCGTACATGCTCTACGCGTGGATCGCCGTCCTCGTGGTGCCGCTGGTCGCCGTCGGCGTCGTGCCGACGTTCGGACCGATGCGGCGCGCCGAGGCGCGCGCGCGCGATCCGGAGCGAGCCGCGCCGGACTCGGCGCGCGACTTCGAGCTCGAGACCGACGTCGATCCGGAGGCGGCGAGTCGTGTGAGGCTGTGGCACTTCGCCCTACCGCTCGTGACCCTCGTCGCCGCCACCTGGTGGTTCGAGATCGACATCCTGAAAGGGGTGATCGTGGCGCTGTCGGTGACCCTGGCGCTGGTCACCGGATCGCGGTTGTTGGGATTCCGGGACGCGCTCGACACGTCGATGCACGGAGTCCTCACGATGATCGTGCCGCTCGCCACGGTGTTCGGAGGATTCCTGCTGAAGGAAGTGAACGACGCGCTCGGGCTCACGGTCTTCGTCATCGATTCCACCCGACCGCTGATGAACACGTCGTCGCTCCCGGTGGTCACGTTCTTGACGATGTCGTTCATCGCGTTCGTGACCGCTTCGTTCTGGGGGATTTTCGCGGTGGCGATCCCGATCGTGCTCCCCTTGGCTCAGGCGCTCGATGCGAACATTCCGCTGGTCATCGGCGCGCTGATCTCGGCGAGCGCGTTCGGAAGCCACACCTGCTACTACGGCGACGCGACCGTGCTCGCCGCCAAGGGGAGCGGCTGCGGTGTCATCGAGCACGCGGTGACGCAGCTTCCCTACGCGCTGATCGCAGCCGCAGCGGCTACGCTAGGGTTCGTCTGGGTCGCGTAGCGGTCGTTGTTCTCGAGACGCCGCACCACACTACGTGCAGGTCGCGGGATCGACCGCGATGTGCACGCCTTCGCCCGTGATGCTGGTCGAGTGCACCGTTCCGATGAACGAGGAGCGCCCTCGACTGTCGCGCAGGTTTATCACGGCGTTGGCCCCGATCCGCTTCGCCTCTTGGACCAGCTGCTCGATCATCTCGCGCAGCATGCCGCTTCCCGCGCCGACGGGCTGCACGGAGAGGCTGCCCAGCTCGACCTTCGGACAGCGCTCGAGCTGCTGCCAGTCGTCGTCGCAACGCACGAGACGTGCGAACTGCTCGTTGATCACGGATCGGCCATCGTTCACGCAGAGCCACAGCCGGTCGTCCGTACCCGCGACCCCGCTCGTCATGACGACACTCAGATCGGCTCGCGTGAGGTCCTCGGTCATCGTGACCGAGACGCGTCCTCCCATCTCGTTGGCGAACGAGGCGTACACCGTCATGCTCGTCTCGAGCGGCAGGCACATCGCGTATACGCCTTCGGGTCCCACTTCGGCTTCCGAGCGCTGTTCTTCACCGTTCATGTTCCACAGCGCCACGACGGTGGCACCCGGGAGGACCAGATCCGCCGCGGTGTCGGTAACCCGCCCCCAAAGCGCGCCGATGCCGTTCGGCGCTCCAGGGCAGATCTGATCCAAGGTCTGGGCCGAGACGGACGGAGCCGACAGAAACAAGCCGACCGCTCCAATCACGAGCGTTCTCGTCGTGCGTCGCATGGTCACCTCTCGGTTGAGATCGACGCGGCTGCCTCGCAAGGCTCGGACCGGCCGGCGCCCATCCGCTCGGTACCGGCTCCTACTTAGACATCTACCACCTCGAATTAGATGCTTCAGGGGCTCGGAACCTGACGTCGAAGTCTCGACGACGACGACGCCCTATCGCAGTACGTTCAGCGAGAAGGCGTCAGGAGAGGATGGTGGAGATCCGATGCGGGAGATCGCGTGGACCGCGTCGTGGCCCGACCTGCTCGAGGTCGTCGATCTCGCGCCCTATGAGGCTTCGATCAACGGCTGCGACAACACCGCGACCATGATGCGGATGCCGCGCAGGTAGTCGAACACCCGCAGGTTCTCGTTTGGCGAGTGTTGGTTGTTGTCCGGGTTCACGGTCGGAACCGAGACCGCCGGAATCCCGAGCGTCGTCACGAAGGGCGAGATGGGGATCGATCCGCCGCTCGTTCGGATCCGAATCGGCACGCCGCCGAAGAGTCGCTCGTATGCCGCGGTGAGCCACCGACCCGGCTCGGACGAAAAGTCGGTTCGAAACGCCCGATAGCTGACGGTCGAGTGGAAGCGGACCAGGCGGGGGTGCGCCCGGCGCTCGGCGTCGGTCGGGTCGCGCGATTCGATGACGTGGTATCCGAGTCCTTCGATGTGGTCGCGGATGAGCCCGATCAAGTGGTCCGGGTCGCTCTCCAGGACCAGGCGGACATCGATCTCCGCCACGGCCTCCGGCGGGATGATCGTCCTCGACTCGCGCCCGACCCACCCGGCCCGGATCCCGCGCACGTTGATCGAGGGGTACTGAATGGCCTCCTGGGGCGTGCGGCCGACGGCATCCGGCTCCGCAATCCCCATCCGCTCGTGGAGCGCCGGGATGTCGTCGGGCACGGCATCGAGGATCGCCCGGGTCGCCTCATCGATCGAGATCCCGTCGTAGAACCCCGGGATGGTGACGCGACCCTCTTCATCCTTCATGGAGGCGAGGATCTGCGACAACCGCAGTACCGGGTTCGGCACGTAGTTGCCCCAATGTCCGGAG
>JAKSCH010000450.1 GCA_022360695.1 Gemmatimonadota bacterium | reverse complement strand
GATGCCCGCGTTCGGCCGCGGCGCCAACACCGCCAGCCGAATCTCGCCGCTGATGATCGACGAGGTAGGTCGCCTGTGGGTGCAGAGCTACCTCGCGTTTCCCGATGAGACGCCGGCGTGGAGCGTGTACGGTCGAGATGGACGTCTGCTCGCCGAAATCTCGGGCCCCGTCGGGTTCGAGATCACGTATGCCGACGAGGGCCGAGTGGTGGGTCGCTGGACGGACGCGCTCGGCGTCGAGCGCGTCCGCATCTATGCCATCGAAGACTGACGCCTACCGACTCCGCAGGGCCCCGCGGCGCGCACGAACGCTCCGTCGGGTCGTCCTCTTGATTTCCGAGAGAAACTCTACTTGATTACCGGGAGAAGCTTCTCTCGGTAATCGAGAGAACCCGATCTTCGCACCACCGCGGGGGCCGACGACATGGCGCGATCGAAGCCGGACATGATCAAGGGCACGCTCGACATGCTCATCCTCAAGATCCTCTCGCTCGAGCCGATGCACGGTTGGGGCATCTGCGAGCGGATCCAGGGGATCTCGAGCGACGCCCTCCGAGTGAACCAGGGCTCGCTGTACGCCTCGCTTCACCGACTGACGCGCGAGGGGTGGATCCGCTCCGAGTGGCGAGTCACGGAGAACAGCCGCAAAGCGCGCTACTACGCGCTCACGCGGGCCGGTGAGAAGCAGCTGGGGCTCGAAACCGATCGGTGGCACCGGCTCTCCGCGGCGGTCCACGACATCCTCGCCACGACCTAGGACATCCCATGCGTTGGTTCCAGCGACTGACCTTCCGCATCCGGTCCCTGCTCACGCCGGGGCGCATGGAGCGTGAGCTCCGCGACGAGATGCGTTTCCATATCGAGATGGAGACCGACAAGCTGACCCGCGAGGGACACGCGCCCGAGGTCGCCGCGCGTCTGGCGGAGCAGCGCTTCGGCGCCCGCGCGCGGCAACGCGACCGAGCGAGGTGGTCGTGGGGACCTTCGCTGATCCGGGACGCCACGGCCGACTCGCGTCTCGTGTGGCGACAGATGCGACGGAACCCGGGTTTCGCCATCGGTGTGATCGCGACGCTCGCGCTCGCCATCGGCGTGAACACGGCGATCTTCGGGATCGCGGACCGGGCGCTGCTTCGTGCGCCCCCCGTGCTCGAGCCGGATCGACTCGCCGCGATCTACACCACGTGCCGACGCGGCGCGACACAGTGCTCGTCGTCCTACCCGGACTACGAGGACTACCGGGACATGTCGAGCAGCTTCGAGGACATGGCGGCGTACTCCTCGGTCCCGCTCAACGTGGGCGATGTCGGAACCGCGCGGTTGGCCACGGGCATCCTGGTCACCGGCAACTACTTCGACGTGGTGGGCGTGCGACCGGCGGAGGGCCGGCTGATCCAGCCCGCGGATGACCGAGCGGGCGGCGGCGAGCTCGTCGCGGTGCTCGGCCACGGCTTCTGGCGAGATGCCCTCGGCGCGCCCGCGAACGTCGTCGGACAGGACATTCGGCTCAACGAGACGCGGTTCACCGTGATCGGGATCGGCCCGCCCGACTTCCACGGGCTCAACCTCACGGCGCAAGCCGACCTGTGGATCCCGCTCACGGCGGTGCAGGCGCTCGGCCCGGGGGTCGGTGGGGCCGCGGACATCGATGTGCTCCGGGAACGGCGGGCGCGGTGGATCGGCACCGTGGTCGGTCGTCTCTCGGCGGGCACGCCGCTCGCGCGGGCCGCCGCCGAGATGGACGCGATCGCGGCCCGGCTCGGCGAAGAGTATCCCGACGAGCGGGCGGCGGTCGACGGCGTGAGAGGGATCACGGTGGACCCGATCGGCGCGTACATCCTACCGCTCGGAAACGAAGAGACCTTGCGCCAGTTCGTATCG
This sequence comes from Gemmatimonadota bacterium, assembly GCA_022360695.1. Classification (GTDB taxonomy): domain Bacteria; phylum Gemmatimonadota; class Gemmatimonadetes; order Palauibacterales; family Palauibacteraceae; genus Palauibacter. Next base: position 1,519 of record JAKSCH010000450.1, on the reverse strand, counting down.
CTGCTGGTCGGCGTGGTGGGACTCACGCTGCTCTTGGCGGCAGCGAACCTGGCCAATCTGTTTCTCGCGCGCGCTACGGCCCGCGGACAGGAGATCGGCGTCCGCGTGGCGATCGGCGCCGGCCGCGAGCGCGTCGTGCGACAGCTCGTGACCGAGAGCCTGGTGCTCTCGTTGATCGGAGCCGGGGCCGGGTTGCTCGTGGCGCAGGGGGTGATCGCGACCGTGCGCGACTTCGATCTCCCGGGCGGCGTAGCGATCGCGAGCCTGGGCATCGGTCTCGACCCCCGCGCGCTCGGATTCGCGATCCTCCTCGCGGTGCTCACGGCGCTCTTGTTCGGACTCATGCCCGCGCTCCACGCGTCGCGGCGAGACGTCGTCGCCGCGGTGAAGGGCACGTCGCTCGGTCGGCGGGGACAAGCGCCCCTCCGCAAGACGCTCGTCGCGGTGCAGATCGCCCTCTGCCTCGTGCTGCTCGTCGGCTCGGGGCTCTTTCTCAAGACGCTGCGCAACAGCCTCGACGCCGACCTCGGGTTCGAGCCGCGCGGCGCGATCGCGGCTCGGTTCAACCTCTCGTTGCTCGGATACACCGAGGAGCGCGCCCAGGGGTTCGTCGATGAGCTGCTGGCGGGCGTCCGGGCCCTCCCCGGCGTCGGCCACGCGAGCCTGGGGACGATGGTGCCCTTCCAGGGCGCGGGGTTCCGCGGGACGTTCGCGGACATCGAGGGCTACGTGCCCGCACCCGATGAGGAGATCCGCGTCGATTGGGTCGTGGTCGACCAGGACTACTTCGCGTCGATCGGCACCCGGCTCGTCGAGGGGCGTGAGTTCAACCGGAACGACCGCGCCGACGCCCCGGCCGTCGTGATCGTCAACGAGCACATGGCCCGTATGTATTGGGGCGGGCGAAGTCCGTTGGGCGCGCGGATCCAGGTCCTCGGAACCGAGCTCGAGGTCGTCGGCGTGTCCGAGGACGCGTCGTGGCTCGAGGTGAACGAGGACGCCCGACCGTTCGTCTTCGTGCCGCAGGCCCAGTTCCAGACGGCCGCCCAGAGCTTCCTCACGCTCGTCGCGCGGACCGACGGCGACCCGGAAGCGCTGCTGCCCGCCATCCGCGCGCGGTTCGAAGCCGCGGACCCGAATCTGTCCTTGACGTTCCTGCGGACGCTCAAGGACCAAGTCGGGATCGCGCTCATGCCGCAGCGCATGGGCACCGTGCTGCTCACGCTTCTGGGCGCGCTCGCGCTGACGCTCGCGACCATCGGGGTGTTCGCCGTGGTCAGCTACACGGTGCGGCGTCGGGCGCGTGACATCGGGATCCGGATCGCCGTCGGTGCGACCGAGCAACGGATCGTTCGGTCCGTTCTCGGCGAGATGGCGCTGCCGGTCGTCGGCGGCCTGGGGTTGGGGGCGGCCGTCGCACTCGGACTCTCGGGCACCGTCGAGGCCTTCATGTACGAGGTCGCGCCCACGGATCCCGTCACCTTTGCCGCCATCGCGCTGCTGCTGATCGGCGTCGGCT
>JAKSCH010000437.1 GCA_022360695.1 Gemmatimonadota bacterium | reverse complement strand
TCGGCTCGAGCCGCACCGCCCGGTCGGATCCACCGCTGAACGCGAGCCCTACGAGGAGATGAGCGGATGCAAAACGAACAGCGGGTTCTGCGCACCATAGCCGGATTCGCGGGTCTGGCGCTGCTAGCGTGCCAGCCCGCGGGCCCGGACGCGGTGGAGACCATCGACCCGGCGGGGTTTCGGGTCTTCGCCCCGGCCGAACGTCTCGCCGTCTTCCCACCCGATCCGCTCGATCCAGAGGTGGAGAGGCCGATCGAGGGAGCGTTCGGGCTCGCGGTCGGCGACTCCGGTTTTTTCGTCGTCGACCAGATTGCCGGTCACGTGTTGGCCTTCGACCTCGATGGGCGCTTTCGGGCGCAGATCGGCCGACGTGGCGACGGGCCGGGCGAGCTCGGATCGGTGACGTCGATCGCCGTCGGTGGCTCGGGCGCCGTGAGTGTCGCGGACCCGACGAACGGGCGCATCTCCACGTTCGATTCGGATGGGTCGCTGCTCGGCGAGATCGGCACCCCCTTCCCGGTCGTCAGCCACGCTCGTCCGGGCGATGGAGCCGTGATCGTCCCGAGCCTCGACGGAGCGCGTCTGGTCACCCGACTCGATCCGAGCGGGGCGTCCCACGAGCTGGACATCGACCCGAGCATGGTGCCCACCGGTCTGCGCGGCGGGCTGCGATCGCGGCTCGGTTTCGGGGCACTCCACATCGCCATGCTCGAACCGGAGACGCTGCTCCTGACGCAATACAACGACGCGGAGCGGTTGGGCGTCTGGACGGCGCGCCTCGATCCCCACGGGCAGCGCGTGACGAGCGTTTCGCCATTGCCCCTTCCCGTCTGGCTGCTCGCGATGCTCCGCGAGCAGCTCGCCGAGTTCCGGAAGATGGAGTTCGAGGTGGAGACCGCGTACATGGCGTTCTTGAGCGTGCGGGTCGTGGACGGCGAGATCTGGATCACGCCGAACGCGGGCGGAGCGCTCATCGCGGCTACGCTTCCTCGGGCTCCGACCGATTCGGTCACCGTGATCGTCCCCGCGGGCGAGGAGGCGGACGGAATGGGTGACGCGGCCGTGGTCGGGGATCGACTGATCCTTCTCGGTCGCACGAGCGTCGCGCTCTATCGGCTCGAACGCGTGGACGTGGAGCGGTTTCCCTACGCGGCTTCGGATCGATGAGCGCGCGCACGTGCCGCCCGGGGCCGCTCGTGATCATCCTGTTGGTCGTCCTCTTCGGCCTTCCCGGGATCGTCTGGCTCGCCGGCGGTGCGCTGTACGGCTCGTATCCGGCGGACTGGGTCGACCCGCAGTTCCGCACCCCGCTCGGCCGCGCGCGCTCGGCCGCGATCGGTCTCGGTCTGATCTCGCTCGGCTGGGGCATCTTCACGCGGGCTCGGTGGGCTTGGATCGGGTACGTCGCTTGGACCGTCGCCGCGCTCTACCACACGGCGACCACGGCGTTCGTTCCGCCCGCGACGATCCAGCTCTACGGGTTCGGGTACCTCATGCCCCTGGGCTTGCCGTACCTTTGGGCTCGACGGAGAGACTTCGACATCGCGAGACCCGCTGCGACGGAACCCGGTTGAACACAGGACCTGAAACGCTCATCGCGCTCGACCAGGGGACCACGTCCACCCGGGCCGTGGCCTTCGATCTCCGCGGTAGGGCGCTCCACGCCGCGCAGCGCGAACTGCCGCAGAGCTATCCACGACCGGGTTGGGTGGAGCACGACGCCGAGCGCATCCGGGACGACGCGATCGCGGTGACCGCCGAGGTCGCGGCGGCCGTCGAGGCCGACGGGCATCGAGTCGCGGCGATCGGCATCACCAATCAGCGCGAGACCACGGTGGTCTGGGAGCGGAAGAACGGGCGACCGATCCACCCGGCCATCGTCTGGCAGGACCGGCGTACCGCGAAGGCGTGTCGGGCGCTGGCCGCGGCGGGGCACGAGTCCCTCGTCACGAGCCGAACGGGTCTCCTGCTCGACCCGTACTTCTCGGCGACGAAGCTCGCGTGGATCCTGGAGCACGTCGACGGAGCGCGGACCGCCGCCGAGGCGGGGGAGCTGGCGTTCGGCACCGTCGACGCGTGGCTCTGCTGGGTCCTCACCGGCGGGCGGGTCCACGCGACCGACGCGTCGAACGCGTCCCGCACGATGCTGTACGACATCGGGTCCGGCGCCTGGTCGGACGAGCTCCTCGAGCTGTTCGACATCCCCGAGGCGCTCCTACCCGAGGTTCGCGACTCGGCCGGCGACTTCGGGGAGACGGATCCCGACCTGTTCGGCTCGCCGATCCCCCTCCGCGGCGTGGCCGGCGACCAACAAGCGGCCATGTTCGGTCAGTCGGCCTTCGGACCGGGCGAGATGAAGTGCACGTACGGCACGGGCGCGTTCGCGCTGCTCAACAGCGGTCCCGAGCGGCTCGCGTCGTCGAACCGGCTCTTGACCACGGTCGCCTGGCAGCTCGACGGGGAGCTCACGTACGCGTTGGAGGGCAGCATCTTCGTCGCGGGCGCGGCCGTGCAATGGCTACGAGACGGGCTCGGTCTCATCGAGGACGCCGCGGAGACCGAGACCCTGGCGGCCGAGGTCGATGGGGCCGACGGCGTCTATCTCGTGCCGGCCTTCGTCGGGCTCGGGGCTCCGTACTGGGACGCCGATGCCCGCGGAGCCCTGGTCGGCATGACGCGCGATACCGGACGTGGCCACATCGCGCGCGCCACGTTGGAGGCCGTCGCCTACCAGACCCGCGATCTGCTGGAGGCGATGGCGGCCGACGGCGCCCCCCGGCCGGACGTGCTCCGGGTCGACGGAGGATTCACGCGGAACGGCTGGGCGATGCAGTTCCTCGCGGACGCGCTCGGCGTGCCGATCCAACGCCCCGCGGTCACGGAGACGACCGCCCTCGGGGCCGCCCTGCTGGCGGGTCTGGGTGTCGGCGTGTTCTCCGACCTGGCGACCGCGGCGCGCGCCTGGCGCCCCGATCGGATCTGGGAGCCCGAGATGACCGCGGACCTCCGCGACGCGCTCTACGAGGGCTGGAAAGCCGCCGTCGCCCGCGTCGTCTCGCGCTGATATTCTCCAGGCGACTCGCCACGCCTCGACCAGGACCTTCATGGAGACCAAACGACCCACGGTCCCCGCCGCGGAGGAGATCCTCGGTGGGTACTTCCCCGTGCTCGATCACGGGTTCGTCGCGCTCGTCGACTACATGGGCACCGACGCCGATGTCGAACGGGCGGCGCGCGTCAGCTATGGGCACGGTACCCGAAAAGTCAGCCAGACCCGGGGGCTGATCCGCTACCTGCGGCGACACGCCCACACGACCCCGAGCGAGATGGTGGAGCTCAAGTTCCACTGCTCGATGCCGATCTTCATCGCGCGTCAGTGGGTCCGGCACCGCACCGCGTCGATCAACGAGCTGAGCGCCCGATACAGCCTCCTGCCGCTGCTGTTCTACGAGCCCCAGCCGCCGAGCTTCGCCTACCAGAGCTCGACGAACAACCAGGGTCGTCAGCAGGATCCCGCGCCGGCGACGCTCTACTCCAGCGCCGTGGAGCGTTGGGAGCGCGTGCGATCCGAGGCGGCGGACACCTACGGGTGGCTGCTCGAAGAAGACGTGGCCCGAGAGCTGGCGCGTATCGACCTCCCGTTGTCGACCTATACGCAGTGGTACTGGAAGATCGATCTCCACAACCTGCTCCATTTCCTCACGCTGCGGGTCGATCCGCACGCGCAGTGGGAGATCCGCGAGTTCGGTAGGATCATGGCGGGCATGCTGGAGCGGGTCGCACCGCTCACGTACGAGGCGTGGCTCGATTACAACGTGCTCGGTACGCAGCTGAGCTTCGGCGAGCGTGCGGCGCTCGCGAAGCTCCTCGAGGCCGAGGGCGGCGGGCTCGCGATCCGGGACGGCGCGACGTCCCTCGGCCCCGATGACCTGGCGGAGCTGGGGCTCTCGGGCCGAGAGGCGCGCGAGCTGCTCGAGAAGATCGAGCGTCCCGAACGGCCGGACTTCCGGCTCGACCTGTCCGAGATGCGCTCGGCCGAGGAGATGAGCGCGAAGATGGCCGAGGCGGTCCCGACGGCGACCGCCGAATAGAGGCGGGGTCGCGCGACCCTTCGTGGACCCGGTCACCACGAACCGGGAGCCGGGATGCGATGTCGGCCGGCGGCACGAAGGCTGATGACTACGCCGCTGCGTCGCTCGCCCCTCGCCGGCGGAGCATCCGCGCCGCGAACCAGACCAGCGAGGTCAACCACAGCGCGTAGAGCGTGACGCGGATCGGGTGAGCGGCGAG
>JAKSCH010000247.1 GCA_022360695.1 Gemmatimonadota bacterium | reverse complement strand
GACCCGCGTAACCCGGCGACCATCGCGGACAACGTCGGCGACAACGTCGGCGATGTGGCCGGGATGGGCGCCGACATCTTCGAGTCGTACGTCGGCTCCGTCATCGCGACGATCGTGATCGGCGTGACCATGCCGACGAGCGTGCTGCTGGCGGGGGTGGACGAGGTGGCGGCTCGGATATCGGCCGTGGCGCTCCCCGTGCTCTACATCATGGTCGGGTTCCTGGCGAGCGTCATCGGCGTGCTCTCGATCCGCGTATTGGAGAAGGGGAGTCCCGCCGTGGCGCTCCGCTACGCGCCCATCGTCGGCGCGGTGATCTTCTGGATCGTGGCCTACCTGATCACGGTGAACCTACCCTTCCTGGATCCGGCGGCGGCCGGGATGTGGACGCTGCTAAACCCCGCCGCCGGTCCGTTCTGGGCGCTCCTGTTCGGCTCCATCGTCGGGATCGCGATCGGTCTCGTGACCGAGTACTACACGGCCGAAGGACCGATCAAGAAGATCGCCGAAGCCTCGGAGACCGGTTCCGCGACGAACATCATCACGGGGCTCGCGGTGGGGATGGAGTCGACCGCCATCCCGATGCTCCTCATCTCGGGCGCGATCTTCCTCGCGTTCAAGTTCGCGGGTCTCTACGGGATCGGGATCGCGGCCGTCGGGATGCTGGCCACGGTCGGTGTCACGATGTCCGTGGACGCGTACGGACCGGTCGCCGACAACGCGGGCGGCATCTCGGAGATGAGCGAGCTCGGTCCCGAGGTCCGGGGCATCACGGATTCACTCGATGCGCTCGGCAACACGACGGCGGCGATCGGGAAGGGGTTCGCGGTCGGCTCGGCGGCATTGACGGCGCTGGCGCTGTTTTCGGCGTACTCGAACGCCGTGGGTCTGAACGAGACCGGCATCAACCTGGTGGATCCGTTCGTGGTCATCGGGCTCTTCATCGGCGGCGTCACGCCGTTCTTCATCGCGGCCCTCACGATGACCGCGGTCGGCCGGGCCGCGGCCGGGATGGTGGCCGAGGTACGACGGCAGTTCAAAGAGATCCCCGGGATCATGGAGGGGACCGCCAAGCCCGACTCGGCGCGGTGCGTCGACATCTCCACGACGGCGGCGCTGAAGGAGATGATCGTCCCGGGCGTGGTGGCGATCATCGTTCCGGTGCTCGTCGGTCGGTTCCTGGGCGTGCAGGCGCTGGGCGGCGCGTTGGCCGGCGCGACCGTGACCGGCGTGTTGCTCGCGCTGTTCATGGCCAACGCCGGGGGGGCTTGGGACAACGCGAAGAAATACATCGAGACCGGCGCGCACGGCGGCAAGGGGTCCGAGCCGCACAAGGCGGCGGTCGTCGGCGATACCGTCGGCGATCCGTTCAAGGACACGTCCGGTCCCTCGATGAACATCGTGGTCAAGCTCATGAGCGTCGTGTCGCTGGTGCTCGCCCCGTGGTTCGTCGAGGTGCACGGGACCGCCGTGATGGAGAGCGAGACGCTCGAGCTCGCGGCGACGGCGGTCGCGGACGCGTGGAGATCGCTGGTGTGGCTCTTCTGACCGCGGGACGGGACATCCACACGGCTTGACAGCGGAGTCGCGGAACCTAGCTTCCGCGGCTCCAAAACACGCAGTACGACTCCTGCTCCGGGCCGACCGGGGCCGATCAGACCACAGGAGCCTCCGATGCGCGATTACGAGATCGTGTACATCTTCCGCTCGACGTTCTCGCCCGAAGAGGTCGAGACCAAGCTCGAGCGCTATCACGGGATTCTGACCGACGGTGGGGGGGGCGAGATCTCCGCGCTCGTCCAATGGGGCCGACGTCAGCTCGCGTACCCCATCGACAAGCAGACCAACGGGCACTACGTGGTCGCGCAGTTCACCGCCCGGCCCGAGCGTCTCGCGGAGCTCGAGCGCGTGCTCAAGCTGGAAGACGATCTGCTGCGTTATCTCGTCGTGCTCTCCGAAGGCGAGATGCCGCTCCCCGAAGCGATCGCGCCGACGCCGACGCCGGGCGCCGCGCCGGATGGCGCCGCGCCCGCGACGACCGATGAGAAGCCCGAGGCGAAGGAAGCGGCGGCCGAGGGTGACGCGGCGGGTGATGACGAAAGCGCGGCCGCGACCGAGGCCGGCGACGCGGAGACCCCCGAGACCGAAGCCTCCGCCGACGGCGACGCACCCGCAGCTGGCGAGGACGCCGAGGCAGAAACCGAAGACGCCGACTCCGGCGATGAAGAGAAGGAGGCGTAGCCATGGCGTTTCGGAAAGCGTGCCGGTTCTGCGAGAACAAGATCGCTCGGGTCGACTACAAAGATGAGCAGACGCTCGACCGGTTCATCTCGGATCGCGGGAAGATTCTCCCGCGTCGCGCGACCGGAACGTGCGCGCGACACCAGCGTCAGGTCGCGACGGCCATCAAGCGCGCTCGGTATTTGGCCCTGTTGCCGTACATCCGCGGGTATCACAGCTAGCGAAGGCGCCCGCGCCCGGCCCGGAGACCCGTGTGGAAGCCGATGAGCGAACGTCGGCGTAGCTTCTGGCGCGCGGTGGCGCTGGGAGCGCTCGCGATGTTGTTCTCTCCGCTCAGCACCACACCGCTCGGTCCCTTGGTCTTGATCGGGATCCCGGCGGCGATCGCCCTGCTCGCGTTCCAGCGCCACCGCCTCGGGTCGGTGCTTCTGGCCGGCGCGCTCGTGCTGGTCGCGGCGCTGGGGGGCGCAGCGCCGACCGGGCTCTGGTACATCGAGCGGGGGTGGGCCGTGCTCCTCGCCGGCGGTTTCGTCGTGGCGACCGCGCTCGCCCCGGATCGGTCGACGATCGCGCGTTCGATGCTCGCGCTCACGATCGCCATCGCAGCGACACTGTCGCTCGCCGTCCTCCGTCCACAGGCGTTCGCCGAGATCGATTGGCGGATCACGGGTCAGTTCGATCGCGTGATCGCGCTCTTCGATCTCAGCGGCGAGGCGGGTGCGGCGATCGCGGAGGCGATGCGTCAGGTCGCGACCATCGCGAAGCTGTTGTACCCGGCCTTGCTCGCCCTCGCCTCGTTGGCGGCCTTGGGGTGCGCCACGTACATCGTCCGTCGTGCGGCGGGGCAGGAGGCACCGCTCGGGCCGATGCGGCAGTTTCGATTCAGCGACCACCTCGTGTGGGCGCTCGTGCTGGGGCTGGTGTTGATCGTCCTGCCCGTCGGCGTGTGGGCCGTGCGCGCAGGTGGCAACTTGGTGACCGTGATGGGCGGGCTGTACGTGCTGCGCGGCGCCGCGGTGCTCGTCTGGCTCGGGACGAGCGTGATCAGCTCGGCGTGGTCGATCGCGCTTTGGATCATCGCGGCGCTACTGTTCTACCCGATAACCGTCGGCACCGCGCTCGTTATGGGCTTGAGTGACACGTGGCTGGACCTCCGCTCCCGTCTGGGGGTGGAACCCGAGAGCGAGTAGCTCCCGGCCGGTCCTATATCATGGAGAGGATCCAGGATGGTAGAAGTCATCCTTCGAAAAGACGTGGCCGATCTCGGTCGGGCCGGAGAGCTGGTGACCGTGCGACCGGGCTACGCCCGGAACTACCTGATTCCGCGAGGGATCGGTCTGTTGGCCACCGAAGGCAATCGGCGTCGGTTCGAGGAAGAGCGCCGGCAGGTCGAACAGTCGGCGCAGCGCGAACGAGACATGGCGGCCGAGCTGGGCGCGCGGCTGGAAGGGCAATCGGTCACCTTCACGGTGCGCGCCGGTGAGGAGGGTCGGCTGTTCGGATCCGTGACCGCGGCCGATATCGCGGAGGCGCTGGGCGAAGAGGGGCACGAGGTCGACAAGCGCTTCATTCGACTCGACGACCCGATCAAGGAGCTCGGCGTGTACGACGTACCGGTTCGGCTCCACGCGGATGTCGAGCCGGCGCTCAAGGTCTGGGTCGTGGCGGAGGAATAGCTGGCGGATTCGGAGCTGGACCAGATCTGGAAACGGCTGTCCGAGCGCGGTGAGCCGTCGCCCGAGCTCCGGCAGGCCGTGGAGGCGGCCGTGGAGCGGAACGCCCGCGAACCGGTCGTCCTCGATCTGCGCGGTCTGTCCGATGTCACGGATTTCTTCCTGATCGCCACCGGCGACTCGGATACGCACGCCCGTGCGATCAGCGAGAACGTGATCGATCGCATGAAGCAGCGCGGGTTTCGTCCTGTCGGAGTCGAGGGACTTCCGCAGGCGCGATGGGTACTGATGGACTACGTGGGTCTTATCGTCCACGTCTTCCTGGGCGAGGTGAGGGACTTCTATCGACTCGAGAGGCTGTGGGGTGACGCACCCGCGTTCCAGGTGGAATAGGCCTGCGGGCGAGCCCTTTCTTGCCTCGCTTTTCGCCCGTTGGCTAAGTTTCGTCGAACCTGAGCGTGGGTCGGTGGATGTGGTTGATGTGACGAGATTCGTTCGGCGTCCCCCTCATGGCTTTCCTCGTCTGGGAGCCACGGCCCTCGTGGCTCTATCCGCCGCGTCGATCGGCTGCGGCGGCCCGCCCTCCGACCAACCCGATCCCCTGGCAGGCGCCGAGCTCGTGTCGGGTACCTCGCTGCCGCGCCACGGGCTGCTCGTGCTCGCGCACGGAGGCGGGGTCGCCGAGTTCCGGTCCGCCGGCGATCCGTCGTCGGTTCGCTGGACCGGCCGGATCGAGCTCCCCGCGGCGACGGCCGCCCACCCACTCGGTCGGTCGGCCGTCATCCGGCACGCGGACGGGGCGAGCTTGTATACGCCGTCGCCCGAGACGCTCGAGCCACTCCCGGACGTGCCGGCGAGCGCCCGCTGGGTCCCCAGCGGTCTGGGGGGGGCCTTCATCGCGGATGCGTGGGCGATGATCGTCACCCCGTCTCGCTGGCGCGTCGTTACGGCCGCTGGGACCGTGCTGTGGGCCGCTCCCGCGATCGGGGGGCGCGCCGTGGCGCTCGTCGAGACGGGCGGGGCGACGGCGCTCGCGGCGTGGGATCCGGAAGGCGATGAGCCCTCGACCACCCTCGAGATCGGGACACGCGGGCCGATCGTGGCCGCTGCGTGGGGCCAGCAGGTCGTGAGCACGACCCCCGATGGCGCCGCGATCCGATCGTGGAGCGTTCCCGGGCTCGAGCCCACCGAAACGATCGACATCGGCGCCCCGCCGACGCTCCTGGCGGTCTCGCCCTCCCAGCACCGGGTATTCGCGGCGGCTGCGGGACGGCCCCGCGTGGTGTCGATCGATCGGTACGACTGGGAGACGGTCGCGACGAGCCGTTTCGACGAGCCGCTCCGCGCGTTGCGTCCCGGCGCCACCGGCGAGCACCTGGTCGTCTCGGACGGACGGAGCGCGTGGACCGTCCGGGCCGGAGCGGAGGACCGCGCGGCCATCCCCGGGGAGTGGCGTGCGGACCTGCCGCTCGCGCTGCCCGGCGGCGACGTGCTCGTCGTCGACGGGGCGGGGCTCCGGCGGTTCGCCGGCGACGGGTCGGACCTGGGCGCGGTGGAGGGGCCCGTAGACGCGTGGTGGACCCCTCTCCGTTGGGGTCCCCGCGCTCCGGTCACCGCCGTGGCGCTGGCCCCCGAGGACACCCTGGAACAGGAGCCACCGGCCGGGGCGAGCCGAACGATCGGTCTCCTCACGATGGGTACGGTCGCGGGGCAGGCCGCGAGCGCGCCCCGACCGCGCGACTCCGAACAGGCCGACCCGGATGCCGGCGATGCCGCGCCAGCCGTCGGGCTCGCCGCCGCCCCGCCGCTTCCCGGTGGATTTTACGCCGTCGCGAACTCATCGCGCAGTCTCGAGAGCCTCGGTCAACTGCGTCGTGCGCTCGACGGGTCCGGCTATTCGACCCATGTTCTACCACGGGTCGATGAGGCGAACGAGACGTGGTATCGACTCCTCGTGGGTCCGTACCGTTCCCGCCCCGCCGCGGAGGCCGCGGCGCGTGAGCTCCGACGCGAGCGTGGGATCGACGCCTGGATCCACGAGGTGGCCGGCAGCGAGGATCATCAGTGAGCCGCACCGCCGACGGCGGCAGGGAGACCAAAGAGCGCGACGAGCGCGATGCCCGGTTCTTCGCCTGGGACGTCCCGGGCGACGCGCAGGTCGTCGCCCTCGTGCACGAGAGCGAGGATGCGGAGCGCAGCGCCACCGTGGTGGATGCGATCGCCACATCGATCGCTCGCCGACGTGAGCACACGCTCGTGCTCAGTGCCGAGCCCGCGTCACCGCTCGATGAGCTCCTCGGCGGATCCGAGTCGGAAGGCCTTCCCGCCGCCCTGGGTGGTCGAGCCCGGCTGACGGATGTGGCGATCCAGAGGGTGGACCGGCCCTTCGTGTATCTACCGGCCGGGAACGACGGCGCCGCGATGCGTTCTCTCCTCGACGACGAGGCGTTGGTCAGCTTCGTCGATCGCGTGCGCGAGCGCGGGGGCACGTTGTTCGTGGTCGTCTCGGACGACACGATCCTCTCGGATGGTCTGAGGAAGCTCCTCGATGGATATGTCGCGCTCGGTGAGGTGTCGGTGCCGAACGGGGAGAGGGGCCTGATGGCGTTCGGCCGTGTCCGTTTCGAGGGGCCGGACGAGTCGCTGGTCTCGCTTTCCACCGCGAACGGTGCCGGCGCCGCGAGCCCGCCGATTCCGCCGGAACGATCGAGCGGCTCGGACCCGGAATCCTCGCCTTTCACGCTCGAGCTCGCGGCACCCGCCCGGAGAAAACGAAGCCGCGGCAAGACGGAGCGCTCGTCGGGCCCCGCGAACGCGACACGAAAGGAAGACGAGAGGACGAAGCCCGCCGCCCCGGAGCCCGAGGAGGAAAAGACGTCGGGCGACTTCGAGCTCCTACCGCCGACGAACGGTGTCGATCAGCTCGCCAAGAAGGTGGTCGAGGCCGAGGAGGGGCCGGCGCGCTGGAGCCGTCACCGGAAAGGCGGCGGCTTCCCGGCTCTCCAAACCGGAATCGGGGCGGCGATCATCGCCGGGCTGGTCGCCGCCTGGTGGTGGTACGCGACCAACAGCGAGGGTCCCGCATCGGCGGAGGCTCCGGCGAGCGAAGCGGTTCGATCGGCGACCCCGCCCCCGGTAGCGACCGCGGATGCGACCCGCGCATTCGCGGAGGCCCCGGAGCTCCCGTACTCGGTGCTCATCGCCAGCCACGCCGACAAGGGCGACGCCGACCGGGCACTGGAGGAGATACGCGCCGACGGTGCGGCGGGGATCTTCTTTCTGTCCCCGACTCCCGTCCGGGGGGTCATCTACCACCGACTGTTCGCCGGCGCGCACTCCACCGAGCCGGAAGCCGTGTCGCTCATGGAGCGACTCGTAGCGGATGGGCACAAGGCGGAGGCGAGCGCGTGGGACGTTCGACCCGCGCGTAGCGCGTTCGATCTGGGCGTGTTCGCGACGCGAGACGATGCCGAGCGTCGGGTATCCAGCCTCGAGGAGGCCGGAATCCCGAGCTACATCGTCTCCGCGCCGCTGGAAGATCGAGATGTGTATCAGGTGTACGGGGGCGCGTACGAGAACGAACGCGCCTCGCTCCCTATGGCGGAGTTGTTGGGTGCGGTGGGGGAGCCCGCCACTCTGATCGCGCGCCAAGGCGGCGCTCCACCTCCTTCCTCGACTCCCTGAGCGACCCTTGAAAATCAAATCTCTGACGCTGCACGGGTTCAAGTCGTTCGCCGATCGGACCAAGGTCGAGCTGCACGACGGGATCACGGCGATCGTAGGGCCGAACGGCTGCGGCAAGTCCAACATCTCGGATGCACTCCGTTGGGTGCTGGGCGAACAACGACCGACCGCGATCCGTGGCTCGCGGATGGAAGAGGCGATCTTCGGGGGGACCGAGGACCGACGTCCGATCCACCGAGCCGAGGTCAAGCTGGAGCTGTCGAACGAGGATGGCGCGCTTCCCGTGCCGTACTCGGAGGTCTCGATCGGACGGACGGTGTACCGCGGGGGTGAGAGCGAGTACACGCTGAACGGAGCGACCTGCCGGCTCAAGGACATCCTCGATCTGTGTCGGGATACCGGTCTCGGATCGAACGCATACGCCATGATCGAGGGCCGGATGGTGGACGCGATCCTCTCCGACCGCGCGGAGGAACGGCGGTCGTTGTTCGAGGAGGCGGCCGAGATCGGGCGCTACAAGGACCGACGCCGCATCGCTTCGCGACGGCTCGAGCAGGCCGAAGCGGATCTACAGCGGTTGGAAGACGTGCTCGTCGAGGTGCAATCGAAGGTCCGTTCGCTCGCCCAGCAGCGGGGTCGCGCCGAGCGTCACGGCAGGCTCAAGAAGCGTTTGCTCCAGCTCGAGGTGGCCGCGGCCGACGCGCACCTCGAGCGCACCGAGCGTCGACTCGTCGAAGCGCGGCGCGAGCTCGACGCCCTCGACAAGACGGGGCCCTCCGAGGATGTCGACCTCCAGACCGCGGAGACCGAGACCGAAACGCTCCGCGTCGAGTTCGCCGAGATGGAGCGCGAGCGAGCCGAGCTCGCGCGCCGGGTCGAAGAAGCGCGCCGGATCGTCGAGGAACAGGAGCGCACGCGGCTGCTCGCGCAGGAGCGCATCGCGTCCGCGCGCGACCGGCTGGCGGTCTTGAGCGAGGAAACTCGACAGATCGACGCTCGGCGGACGGGTCTTCGCGCCAGCCTCGAGGAGGCGCGACAGGTCGTGAACGGGGCCGAGACCGCGCGCGCCCGACACACCGAGGTGGAGACCGCGCTTCGGTCCGAGGTCGAGGCGCTCGTCGAGACGTCCCGTGAGGCGACCGCGACGCGGGAGACGACGCGCGAGCGGCTGGAAGCCGCGCGTCGCGACGCCGATCGGTGGAATCTCGAGCTCAGCACGAAGGAGGAGCGCGCCCGCGACCGCTCCGAGGAGCTCGAGCGACGACGCCCCGCGCTCGAAGCGCTCCAGGGGCAAGAGACCGAGCTGCGTCGAACCCTGACCGACGCCGGAGGGAAGGAAGACGTCGCGAAGGGACGTCTGGTGGAGCTACGAGACGAGCTTCGCGGCGAACGAGCCGCCGCGGACGAGACCGACGAGGCGCTGCGCGACCTGCGGGAGCGGGCGGCGAAGCTCGAGGGTCGACTCTCGGCCGCCGCCGCCCAAGCTTCGAGTCTCGCGGGCCTGGTGGGCTCGAGCGCGCTGCTTCCGGAGACCGTCGCCCAGCTACTGGAGGAGCGGGATTCGGTCCCGGGGGTGCACGGCGCGCTGTCCGAGTTCCTCGAGGTGCCCGCCGCGTGGGCGTCGGCCGTCGAGTCGCAGCTCGGGCCGTATCTCCACGGCGTGGTCGTGTCGGATTGGTCCGCGGTCCAGGCGCTGCAAGGGTGGCTCGAGCGACGCGACGCGGCGGACGGCGTGCTCGCCCTCCCACTCGACCCGGGACCCGAGTCGCGAGACCCTGTCGCTTCGTCATCGCTCCTCGAGCACGTCGAGACCTCGGGTGTCGGTGCCCCCTGGGTCGAAGCGCTCCTGAGCGGTGTCGCGGCCCCCGAGGATGCCGAGCTCGCGCGTCGCGGGGGTCCCTGGGTCGGGTCGGACGGGCGTCGACAGGATCGCTGGGGTGGCGTGTATCTCGGTCGACCGGGTGCCGGTGACGGCGTGCTCAGTCGTCGCGCCGAGCTTCAGGCGAAGCGGGAGACCGTGGCCGAGCTCGAGGCCGCGCGAGCCGACATGGCGGCCGAGCTGAGCCGACTCGAGGCTTCGGCGCGCGAGCGACGCGCCGGGATCGAGCGTCTCGAGAGCGCGATCGCCGACGCCGAGTCGGAGCGGCGCGAGGCGGGGGCCGATCGTGCGTCCGCCGCCGCGCGGCTCGAGCGACTCGGCGAGGAGCGGGAAGACCTGAGCGGGCGGATCGAGCAGCTCGAGGCCTTTCACGAGAGCGAGACCGCGCGAACGGCCGACGGCGCGGATCGGACGCGCGAGGTGACCGACGCCGTCGATGCGGCCGAAGTCGCGCACCGGGACGCGCACGCGGAGGCCGAGACGGCCCGGCACGCCGCCGAGGCGAAACGGGCCGATCTCCACGCGGCGGAGCTCGAGGGCGCGCGGCTCGATGCGGATCTCGGCAGCCGACGAGAAGTGATGGATCGAATCACCGAGGCGCTCGACGACGCCGAAACGCGCTCGACCTCGATGACCGAGGAGCGCGACCAGCTCGATCGACAGCTCGCCGAGAACGAGCGGTCGGCCGTCGAGTCCGAAGAGGCGATCGCCGTTGGTCTGGGGGAGCGCTCCGAACGCGAGGAGCGGCTCCGTGACCTCGAGGGCCGGATCGAGGAGCGCCGCGAATTCCTCGAGCGTCGCGAGTCCGAGCTCAAGGATGCGCGTCGGCAGGAGCGCGAGCGGACCGAGCGCCGACACGCGCTCGAGCTCGAGATCACCCAGCTGGATGCCGCGGAAGCCGCCGTCCGTGGCCGGCTCGAGGCCGAGTGGGACGCCACGCTCGAGCAGCTCCGCGAGCAGGCCGAGCCGATCGACGAAGGCGACCCGCAGAGCTGGGAAGAGGAGCTCGAAACGGTTCGACGCTCCATCGCGCGGATCGGCCCGGTCAATCTCCTCGCGCAGCAGGAATACGAGGAGGAGAAGACGCGCCTCGAGTTCCTGACCGAGCAGCGTGACGACCTCGTCCAGGCCCGCGATGATCTCCGTGCGTCGATCCGTCGCATCAACAAGCACGCGGCGGAAGCGTTCAGCGAGACGTTCGCCCAGGTGCGCGACAACTTCCACCGCACCTTCGAGACGTTGTTCGAGGGCGGGGAATGCGACGTCTGGCTCGAGGATCCCGACGACCCGCTCGATTCTCCGATCGAGATCTCGGCGAGTCCCCGCGGGAAGAAGACGCAGCGGATCCACCTGTTGTCCGGGGGCGAGCGCGCCCTGACCGCTCTCGCGCTCCTGTTCGCGATCTACCTCGCGAAGCCGAGCCCGTTCTGTCTGCTCGACGAGGTCGACGCACCGCTCGACGAGACGAACATCCTCCGATTCGTGCGGATGCTCGAAGAGTTCAAGGACGATACCCAGTTCATCGTGATCACGCACAATCCGCGGACGATGGAGGGTGCGGATTGGATCTACGGCGTCACGATGCAGGAGCCCGGTGTGTCGTCGATCGTCGGCGTCGAGTTCGACCAGGCGACCGCGGTGGCCTGATCGGGGACGTGCGGAGGCCATGAACGAGCTGGTCGTGGTCGGTTGTGGGACCGTGGTACCGGAGCCCGACCGCGGGGCCTCGTCTTACTTCGTCCGGATCGGCGAGACGAGCGCGCTGTTCGATTGCGGGCCCGGCGCGGTCCAGACGTTGTCGCGGCTGGGCCTCCCCTGGGCGACGCTCGACGCGCTCGTGATCACCCACTTCCACGCCGACCACGTCGGAGCGCTACCCGGGCTGTTCTTCGCGTTCAAGCACGGCTTGTACGAGCCACGCGCGGAGCCGCTCCGGATCATCGGTCCCCTCGGGACGGCCGGGTTCCTCGACCGACTCGCCGCCGCGTACGGCGATTTCGTGCTCGATCCCGGCTTCCCTCTCGCCCTCGACGAGCTCCCGGCGGGTCACGAGCTCGACGTGGGCTCGGGGATCGTGCTACGGTCGCACAAGACTCCTCACACGGAGGAGAGCGTCGCGTATCGCGTCGATGCGGGGGACGCGAGCTTCGGCTACAGCGGCGACAGCGGCCCGACCGACACGCTCGGAGGCTTCATGCGCGGCGTGTCCGCCTTCGTGTGCGAATGCTCGCTGCGCGACGACGAGGTCGGTGACAACCACCTCTCGCCGGGACGCGTCGCCCGGATCGCACGCGAGGCGTCGCCGAACCTTCTCATCCTCACGCACGTATACCCACACCTGCGGCGCGTCGCCGATGTCGCGAGCCTCGTCGAGGCCGCCGGATACGGAGGCTCCGTGGATGTCGCGTACGAAGGAATGCGGGTCGCGTTGACGAACCGGTGATATAGCTCGACTATTCTCTTCGAGCGCCTGGCCTGCGAACCCGATTTCGTGACGCCAGGCGTTCGTTTGCGTGAGAACCGGAGATCGCGACCCGAGAGCGGCCGGAGCGCCGACGCGAGGCTCGGGCGGCGCGACGAGGGGGATATATGCTGGTCGTAATGAGGCACGACGCGTCGTCCGACGAGATCCAGGGGGTCGTGCGTGCGATCGAGGCCATGGGATATCGCGCGCGACCGATGCCGGGGGCCCAGCGGACCACCGTAGGTTTGGTGGGGAACGACGGACGCGTGGAGGAAGGGCGTTTGGTGGGACTGGACGGCGTCCTGCGCGTGATCCACGTGTCGCAGCCGTACAAGCAGGTGAGCCGCGAGTGGTGCCCGGAGGACACCGTGGTCGAGCTCGACAACGGCGCTCGAATCGGCGGCGAAGACGTCGTGATCATGGCGGGACCCTGCGCCGTGGAGTCGCGCGAGCAGATTCTCGAATCGGCGCGCCGGGTCGCCGCGACCGGGGCCACCGTGCTCCGAGGCGGGGCCTTCAAGCCACGGACTTCGCCGTACTCGTTCCAGGGGTTGGGGGAAGAGGGCCTTCAGCTTCTCGCGGAAGCTCGGGACGAGACGGGGCTCGCCGTCGTGACCGAAGCGATCGACAGCGAAGGCGTCGCCCTCGTGGCCGAGTACGCCGACATCATCCAGATCGGCGCGCGCAACATGCAGAACTACTCGCTGCTGCGGGCCGCGGGACGCGCCGGTCGCCCCGTGCTCCTCAAGCGCGGCATGTCGGCGACGATCAAGGAGCTGCTGCTGGCCGCCGAGTACATCGTCGCGGAGGGCGAGCCGCGCGTGATCCTGTGCGAGCGCGGCGTGCGGAACTTCGACACGCACGCGCGCAATCTCTTCGACCTCACCGCGGTCGTGACCGTCAAGGAGCTCTCGCACTTGCCCATCATCGCCGACCCGAGCCACGGCACCGGCGCCCGGTCGAAGGTGGGCCCGATGGCCCGGGCGTCGGTCGCCGCCGGCGCGGACGGGTTGATCGTGGAGGTGCACCCGGATCCGACGACGGCGGCGTCCGACGGCGCGCAATCCCTCACGCCGGACCAATTCGACGAGCTCATGACCGAGGTCGAACAGATCGCCCGCTCGCTGGGTCGCGGGGTCGCGCAGCCCGCGGCGGTCGCGCTCTCGGGCTGAGCCCGCATCTCGACCCGCGTCTACCTCGCTCGCCGCGCGAGCTGGGGGCGCTCGGCGAACGGTTGGCCGAGCGTTTTTTGGTCGGACGAGGGTACTCGGTGCTGGATCGAAACTGGCGTCGAGGTCGCTACGAGCTCGACTTGATCGTCCGCCGGCGTGGGCTCGTCGCGTTTGTCGAGGTCAAGACGCGACGGTCCTCCGTGGAGCCCTCGGCGTCGGCGCTCGTACCCGCGCAGCGGCGTCGGATTCGGCGGGCCGCGGAAGCCTGGATCCATGCGCACCCGGGTCTCGGCGAGGAGTTTCGGTTCGACCTCGTCACGGTCGATCTCGACCCCGATAGTTCGCGGCGAGTCCGCCATTTTCCCGAAGCGTTCTACGGCGATGAGGCGTGGTAGGCGTTGCTGGCCGGGGCCCCTGTCCACCGATAAGATAGGGGTCCCCAGGCCCGTGGGGCCGGCGCCCGTGAACCCCGTCAGGACCGTGAAGGTAGCAGCGGTAAGCGAGTAAAGGTCGCCACGGTCCGCCTGGGGTTGTTCGTGTGGTCCGGCCGGAGCTTTCGACGCGAAGACCACCACCACAATCGCTCGTTCGGCCGGGCTCGACCCCGCCGAGCCCACTCGATCGACCAGCCCGTGTATCGCACCGCGCTAGCGAGAACACACCGACCCCGTCGCTTCGACGAGCTCGTCGGACAGGACCACATCGGGCCGACGCTTCGCGCCGCCGTGGAGTCCGAGCGCGTCGGTCACGCCTATCTGTTCTGTGGACCGCGCGGCGTCGGGAAGACGACCGCCGCCCGCATCCTGGCGATGGCGCTCAACTGTCCGAGCCGGAGCGAGGGCGAGCCCTGTGGTGAATGCGACTCGTGCGAGCGGATCTGGTCGGGCCGCGCGTCGCTCGACGTGGTCGAGATCGACGCCGCCAGCCACCGCGGGGTGGATGACGCGCGCGACCTACGCGAACGCGCGATGTACGCGCCGACGAGCGACGAGCGGTACAAGGTCTACATCCTCGACGAAGCGCACATGCTCACGCGTGACGCGTGGAACGCCCTCCTCAAGATCCTGGAAGAGCCGCCGCCCCGGGTGATCTTCGCGTTCGCGACCACGGAGCCGCAGAAGATCGAGCAGGGGGCGGCGCCCGTGATGTCGCGCTGCCAGCGCTTCGACTTTCGGCGCGTGTCGGTCGCCGACATCTCCTCCCGGCTCGATCAGGTGCTCGATCGCGAGGGCGTCGCCGCCGAATCGGGCGCGGTCCGCGCGATCGCGCGACGCGCCGAGGGCGGGGTTCGCGACGCGTTGTCCCTCCTCGATCAGGTCCTCTCGTTTCGGGGCGACGCGGTCGAGCTCGCGGACGTGCGGCGTTTGCTCGGTCTCGTCGACGAGGAACGATACCTCGAGTTCTTCGAGATCGTCGCCCGGCGCGAGCGCGCTCGCGTGTTCGGGTTCGTGCAGGCGATGCTCGACGACGGGCACGACCCGTCGGAGTTCATGCGCGGTCTCGGCGACGCGCTGCGAACGCTGCTGGCGCTTCGGCTCGATCCGGAAGCGGAGGCGGTCGATCTGCCTCCCGAGTCACGCGCGAAGTTCGTCGAAGCGGGCGGACAGGTGGCGGAGGCCGACGTGCTCCGACAGCTCATGGCGGTGAGCGAGTTCGAAGCGTCCGGTGTCCTCAACCGCAGCTCGCAGCAGCGGATCCAGCTCGAGGTGCTGCTGCTGCGGCTGGTGAGCATGGAATCGACGGTCGACCTGGAAGAGCTGCTTTCGGCGCTCGGCGGAGCCGGTCGATCTCCGTCCGCCGCGGGACCGGCACCCCGGGGCCGAAGCGGTGGTACGAGCCCGGACCCTAAGAGGCCGGCGCCGCCGGCCGACACCCCGACCTCCGCTCCGACCGAGCCGCCTCGCCGAACGAACGGGTCGGGTCCGAAGCCCACGGACGCGACCGCCGGGGCGAAGATCGATCCGGCGATTCGCGAGGCGTGGGCCGCCGCGGTCTCCGAGACGCCCGATCTGGGCGGCGCGGCGATCGCGCTCCGCGGCGTCCGCGTCGAGGGTCTCGAGGGCGACCTCCTCCGGGTACGCGCCCCGGAGGGTCTGCGCCCCGAGCTCGAGGCTCTGCTTCAGGATCGCGCGCGGTCCGCGCCGCTGCGTGACAACCTCGCGAAACGACTCGCCCGCCCGGCCATCGACGTCGAGGTGCTGGACGAAGGAGGCGGGAGAATGACGGCCGAGGACGCGTCGAATCAGCGTCTCTCGGGGTGGATGGAACGGGACCCCCGGCTCAAGGAGGCGGTAAAAGAGCTGGATCTCACGCTCAAGGAGTAGAGCCCGTGGACGGTGTAAACCTCCAGCAGCTGATGCAGCTGAGCCAACAGATGCAATCGCGCGTGACCGAGCTGCACGAGCGGCTCGAGGGAGAGACCCTCACCGCGGCGGCCGGCGGTGGGATGGTCGAGGTCACGGCCGACGGCAAGGGGAACATCAAGGGCGTCAAGATCGATCCGGCCGTGGTGGACGCGGACGAGATCGAGATGCTGGAGGATCTCATCGTGGCCGCGGCCTCCGAGGTCCAGCGGCGGGCCCGGGAGCGGATGGAGAACGAGATGCGACAAGCGGCCGGCGGGATCCCCATCCCCGGCCTTGCCAACCTCCTGGGCTGATGACCGACGTCCGATCCGGGATCGCTCGTGCACGGGGGCCTGGGTGAACGCGATCGAGTCGCTCGTCGGGGAGTTCGCGCGACTGCCCGGGATCGGACGGAAGACCGCGCAGCGATTGACGTATCATCTCCTCAAGGCGTCGCGCGACGACGCTCGCCGGTTGGCCCGCGCGGTCGAGCGGGTGGCTGCGGAGGTGAAGCTGTGCGGCGCGTGCGGCAACTTGAGCGACCTGGATCCGTGCGAGTACTGCGCGGATCCACGCCGAGACCGTCTTCAAGTCTGCGTGGTAGAGGAGGCCTCGGACATCCCCGCCATCGAGAAGTCCGGCAACTACGGCGGGCTCTATCACGTGTTGGGGGGTCGACTGTCGCCGTTGGACGGAGTCGGGCCGGATGACCTGAACCTGCGCGGTCTCGTCACGCGCGTCGGAGACGGTGTTCGCGAGATCATCATCGCCACGAACCCGAGCGTCGAGGGCGAGGCGACGGCAACGTACTTGCATCGATTACTCGGCGCGTCGAGCGATGTCACCGTGACCAGATTGGCCCGCGGGCTTCCCGTGGGTGGCGACCTCGAGTATGCCGACGGCGTGACGATCGCCGAAGCGTTCTCGGGTCGACGGGAGATGTGACAGTGGGTTCGCGAATCGAATACAGGGAACATGACGACAACGCCGCGACGGCGTGGAAGATCGCCGGCGCGGCGCTCCTCGGCGCGGCCGTCGCGGTCGGGCTCGGGATCTACCTGGCGCGCGATCAGATGCAGCGGCACCGGCGCGATCTGTTCAGCCCGCACCCGCTCCGACGTCTCGCGGCGCTCGGATACCTCAAATCGCATCCGTCCGTGGACGACCTCCCGCTCCTGCGCGACTACCTGGCGTGGGAGGAGCGTCCGCTGCTGATCAAGCGCGCCACGGCGATCCTTACGGGGCTCGAGGACGCACTCGCCGACGAAGAAGCGTTGGATGAGGATGCGGAGGACGCCTGACGCCGTCGCCGTGGGACGTGGGGGTGGACGCTGAACCTCCCGAACCTGATCACGTCGGCCCGGATCGTCGCGGCGCCGCTCGTGACGTTCCTGCTCCTCGATCCGGCCGCGACGCCGCGTCTGCTCGCCTTCGTCGCGTTCATCGTCGCGGCGCTGTCGGATCTATGGGATGGCCACCTCGCGCGTGCGCGCGGTCAGGTGACGTCCTTCGGTAAGATCGTCGATCCGCTGGCGGACAAGCTCTTGCTCGTGTGTGCGCTGATCCCGCTCTACGCCATCACGGCTCGACAGCTCGAAGCCGGCGCGCTCCCGCTGTACGGTGCGATTCCGTTGTGGGCGGTGATCATCCTGCTGGGACGCGAGGTGCTGATCACGACGCTCCGATTCGTGGCGGCCCGACGCGGACAAGTCGTGGCCGCCCGCGCGATCGGAAAGCGAAAGGCCGTGGTCCAGAACATCTTCATAGGGGCGGCGATCCTGTGGGTGGCGTTCCACTCGCCGGGATTCGGTGCGCCGAACGCGGCGGCGTGGCGTTGGTTCTCCGAGTTCCACGCCTGGTTCACGACCGCGTTCCTGACCGCGGCGCTCGTCCTCACGGTGCTCTCCGCGGCGCTCTACCTGGGCACCTTCTCGCGCATCCTCGTGGATCGGCCCTCGTAAGTCGGGTGGTGTCGGAGACGAGCGTCGAGCCCGCCGCGCGGGTCATCGCGGCCCTGTCCGAACGTGGTCACACGCTGTCCGTCGCCGAGAGCTGTACGGGCGGCTTGATCGGGGCGCAGCTGACGGCCGTGGCCGGCGCGTCCGAGGTGTTCTGGGGCGGGGTGATCAGCTACGATGACGCCGCGAAACGGGGGCTGTTGGGGGTTTCTGCGGAAACGCTCGCGGCGCACGGCGCGGTGTCCGCCGAGACGGCCGCCGCGATGGCGCGGGGCGTCCGCGAACGCTCCGGGACGACCTGGTCGATCGCGGTAACCGGCATCGCGGGTCCCGGCGGCGGCAGCGAGGAGAAGCCGGTGGGGACCGTGTGGCTCGCGATGAGCGGGCTCCACGGCGGCGAGCGACGGTGTCGCTTCGATGGGGATCGCGAGGCGGTGCGTCAGGCCACGGCGCGGACCGCCCTAGAATGGCTCGAAGAAACCGTACGAACTACGACGTCCAGTGTGGAATAGGATGAAGCGAACGAAGAAGCAGAAGCCGAACGGCGGGCTCGAAGAGGGGATCGACGCGACGAGCGCGGAGGCACCCGAGGCCGGAGACCCGACCGAAGTCGCCGAGGATGGCACGGCTCCGGACGCCGTCGCGGCGGAAGACACGCCCGGCCATATCGACGAGGTCGCGGCCCCGGACGATGAGGAGCTCGAGCCCGAGGCCGAGCTCGCGGTGCTGCGGGATCGCCATCTACGGTTGGCCGCCGAGTTCGACAACTTCCGCCGTCGAACGCGGAAGGAGCTGTTCGAGGCGGGCGAGCGGGCGCGCGCCGAGCTCGCCGGCGAGCTGCTCGAGGTCCTGGACGACCTCCAGCGTGTCGCCGACACCCCGTGCGAAGGCACCACGACCGAGGCCCTCCACCAGGGGACCGAGCTGGTCGCCAAGAAGCTGACGAAGACGCTCGCCGACGCGGGCATGGAGGCCGTCAACCCGCTCGGCGAACGGTTCGATCCCAACCTCCACGAGGCCATCCTGGTCGCGCCGACGGACGATGAGTCGAAGGACGAGACCGTCTCGCAGGTCGTCCGCATCGGGTACCGGTTGGGTGATCGGCTCCTCCGCCCGGCCCAGGTCGGCGTGTTCCGCCACGAGGAGGAGAGCGCGTAGCCGATGGCAGCGCGGACGAAGGACCACTACGAGGTCCTGGGCGTCGCGGAGAACGCGAGCGCGGACGAGATCAAGAAGGCGTATCGGAAGCTGGCGAAGAAGTACCACCCCGACGCCAACCCGGGGGACCAAGCCGCCACCGAGAAGTTCAAGGAGGTTTCCGAAGCGCACGGCGTGCTCTCGGATCCCGCCAAGCGGCGGAAGTACGACCAGGTCCGGAAGTACGGCGGCCTCGGGGCGTTCACGACGGGGCCCGCCGGCCGGAACGACGGCGGGGGGTTCAAGTTCGAGGATCTCTCCGACATCGGCGGTGGGATCGGGGACATGTTCTCGTCGATCTTCGACTTCGGAAAGAAGCCGAAGGAGAAGAAGGGACCGACGCGCGGACGGAACATCGAGTATCTCGTCGAGGTCTCGCTCCGCACGGCCGCACGCGGTGGCAAGGTCAAGGTGACGGTCCCGATCAGCGAGGAGTGCGCGAACTGCGACGGTTCGGGTGCCGCTCCCGGCACCGAGCTCGAGGCGTGCTCGGAATGCGGTGGCAAAGGCGAGGTCACGTTCGGGCAGGGCGGGTTCTCGGTCCGGCGTCCGTGCCCCGCGTGTCTCGGTCGCGGCATGACGCCGAAGACGCCCTGCTCGAGCTGCTCCGGACGCGGGCAGGTCCGCACGAAGAAGCGGATCAGCGTCCGGGTGCCTCGCGGGGTGGACAGCGGTCAGAAGGTTCGACTATCGGGCCAGGGCGAGCGCGGTCCGGGCGGCGGCCCCGCGGGCGACCTGGTCATCAAGTTCGAAGTGAAGCCGCATCGCTTCTTCACCCGTGAGGGGCTCCACCTGGCGTGCGAGGTGCCGGTCAACATGGCGCAGGCCATCCTCGGGTCGAAGATCAAGGTGAAGACGATCGACGGGAAGAAGGTCGTCCTCAAGATCCCTCCCGGCACGCAAAGCGGCACGACGTTCCGCATCCCGGGGCAGGGGATCCACCGCAAAGAGCAGCGAGGTGACCAGCTCGTCCGCGTGTACGTGAAGACGCCCGACCTGTCGGATGAGGGCCGGAAGGCAGTCGAAGAGCTGGCCGCGACCGAGGGGATGCGCCACTAGTGTGGCGCATCAAACGTCTCGACCACTCGGCAGGTTCGCTCGAGGCTCCCCGGTCCAAGGAAGAGGCGGCGGAGGTCTTAGATGATCACGGCGCCACCGACCATGGTGTCGTCTCTATAGAGCACCGCGCTTTGTCCCGGGGTCACCGCCCGCTGGGGCAACTCGAGGGTCAACGCGAAGCCCGCGTCCGTGGCCTCGGTGACCGTCGCGTCCACGATCGGCGCGCCGTGACGGATGCGGACGCCGACCCGCTCCCCCGGCTCGGGCCGCGCATCGAGCCAGTTCGCGCCCTCGGCGCGGAGATCGGAGCGAGCGAGGGCCTCGCGCGGGCCGATGACCACGACGCGCGTGGCCGGCTCGATCTCGAGGACGAACATGGGCTCGACGAAGCCGCCGGGGAGGCCCTTTCGTTGCCCGACCGTGAAATGCGCGTACCCGTCGTGCTCGCCGGCGGGCTCGCCGTCCTCGAAACGGAATTCGCCCGGCGAGAGCGCCGGGTGGTCATCCGGTAGGTATCTACGCAGCACGCCGGCGTAGTCGTTGTCCGGTACGAAGCAGATCTCGAACGACTCGGGCTTGTCGGCCGTGTCGAGACCGAGGCGGCGCGCCTGTTCGCGGACCTCTGTCTTGTCGAGGTCGCCCACGGGTAGCACGAGGCGATCGAGGACGGCGCGCGGGATGCCCCACAGGAAATAGGTCTGGTCCTTTCGCTCGTCGACGCCGCGGAGGAGTCGGGCGGGCCGATCGGGGTCTCGTCGGACGCGGGCGTAGTGTCCGGTCGCCAGCCACGCGCAGTCCATGGTGTCGGCGCGGCGGCGGAGGTCGCGGAACTTGGTGAAGCTGTTGCACCGCACGCAGGGGATCGGGGTGCGCCCGGCCGCGTACTCCGAGACGAAGTCGTCGATGACGTCGCGGGTGAACTCCTCCTCGACATCGAACACGAAGTGCGGCACGTCGAGCTGTGCCGCCACCGACTTCGCGTCCGCGATCCCTTCGAGACCACAGCACGTCTTCGACGGTCCTTCGACGCCCGAGTAGCAGAACGTCTTCATCGTGACGCCGATCACGGATCGGCCCTCACGCGCGAGAAGCGCGGCCGCCAGCGACGAGTCGACGCCACCGGACATCGCCACGAGGACGCGATCCGCGCTCGGTCGGGTGCTGGGTGCGATCACGAGGTCCGACTCACCGATCGTTCAGACGCTGAGCGCCGAGACTCGGGACGCGATCCGGGCGAGCGCCGTCGCGGCGCGATCGACATCGTCCCGGGTCGTCTCGTGTCCGAAGCTGAACCGGACCGTCGTGTAGGGAGGCTCGTCCTCGAGCCCGAGCGCGTCGACGACGGTCGATCCCGCGCCCGAGTCCGATCCACACGCAGACCCGCCGGAGACCGCGATCCCCTCCATGTCCAGCGACACGAGCACGGCGCCCGAATCGCAGTCGGGGATCCCGACGCTCACGAGCTGCGGCAGACGTGCCGGAGCGTCGCCGCCGTGGATTCGGGCACCCGGGATCTCATCGAGCACACGCGCCTCGAGGTGGTCCCGCAGCTCGATCCAGCGCGAGGACACGGCCTCTCGCTCGCCGATCGCGAGCTCGAGCGCCGCCGCCAAGCCCGTCGCTCCGAGCGGGTTCTGGGTGCCCGGCCACATCGACCGCTCCTGCCCGCCGCCGTAGCTCAACGGCTCGAGCTCGACGCCCGTCCGGCACGCCAGGAACCCGATACCGACCGGACCAC
The DNA here is from genome assembly GCA_022360695.1 of Gemmatimonadota bacterium. Classification (GTDB taxonomy): domain Bacteria; phylum Gemmatimonadota; class Gemmatimonadetes; order Palauibacterales; family Palauibacteraceae; genus Palauibacter. The sequence goes on along the minus strand of JAKSCH010000247.1, from coordinate 827 downwards.
CGAGCTTGTGCGCCGTTCCCGAGAGGAGATCCACCGGGGTACGGGACATGTCCACGTCGATCTTGCCGAGCGCCTGCACGGCGTCGGTGTGAACCAGCGCATCGCGCTCGTGCGCCAGCGCAACGATCTCATCCATCGGTTGGACCGTTCCGATCTCGTTGTTCGCCCACATCACGGAGACGAGCGTCGGGCGCCCGGTTTCGGCCCCTAGCTCGCGGGTCAACCAGCCCGTGTCGATCGTCCCGGTCTCGTCGACCGGGATGATCTCGACCGTCGCCCCCTCGTCGGCCGCGCGCTCCGCCGCTTCGAGGCAGGCCTTGTGCTCGATCTGCGAAACGAAGACGCGCGAGCGCTCTCGCGCTCGCGTGAACCCGAGGATCGCGAGATTGTCGGAGAGCGTCCCGCCCCCCGTGAAGTACACCCACGAACGCTCGCAACCGAGCAGCTCCGCGACCTTGCCACGGGCCAGCTCGAGCTGACGGTGCGCCTGCCGACCCGGCGTGTGCGCGCTGGCCGGGTTGAAGCCTCGGTCGAGCTCGACCTCCATCGCACGCCAGACTTCACGCCGCATCGGCCAAGTCGCCGCGTAGTCGAGATATAGGCGATCGGTGTCGCGCTTTTCTGACATCCTGACTCTCGCTCCGGTGCCCGCCGCCGCCTAGGTTCCCCGTACTCCGATACAACGCGGCAACTGTAGGCCTATATGCAGTCAAATCCCGAACCGACGGGCTCGACTCGCGAGCCCGGTATCCTTCCCCCCGCCGGCGCGCCCGTGTTTCGCGCCACCGTTCACGGTCTCGCGTTCGAGAACCGCGCCCGGCACCTCG
>JAKSCH010000180.1 GCA_022360695.1 Gemmatimonadota bacterium | reverse complement strand
CTCGAGCAGGTTGCGGACGTGCACGGATCCCATCCCGCCGATGCCGACGAACCCGATGCGTACGGATTCGAGCGGCTCCGCCGCGAAGGGCTCCGTGGGCGCCGAGGGCCTCGTCGACCGACCGTCGAGCCGCTCCTCCGCGCCGCCGGCCCCCCGGCAGCCCGTCAACAGCGCACCGCCGGCGCCGATCGCGCCGAGCTTGACGAGTTGTCGGCGATCCAGGCATCCGTCGTCCCGCGTCGGTACTCCGTCCATCGACTCGATCCTCGCGCTCCGAGTTGGGTATGTCGCTCGACCCGTCGCTACACTGTGCGTCGCGACCGGCGCTCCCCGGTCGCTGGAAACTCCGACGAGGAGGTCGAAGCTGGCAAACTCGCGCACCCGCCGGCTCCCGCTGCTCGCGCTCGTGGTCGGCTGCGGGGTGGAAGCCGCGCCCTCGCCCGCGGATCGACTGCGCGCCGCGACGGCGGCCATCCAGGGCCTGGAGTCCGCCACGTACGACTACACGTACCGCGGAACCGGGAGCCTGGCCGGCTCCTACGCGGGCCTCGTGCGCCTCGCCCCCGGGGCCGGAGGCGGAACGAACTACTGGGCGCAGATCCGGCCCTCGCCCTGGTGGGAAGCCGACGACTCGACACCGCCGACCGAGGCTCCGGCGCTCACGCTCTCGGCGGGCGGAGACCGAGTGGCGGCGAGGGACGGCGCCACGCGCACGTTCCGACACGGGACGATCTCCGGGGGCGCCGGACACCTCGTCGCGAACGCGGGCATCGCGGTGCTCTACCAGTTGATGGATCCGGAACCGTTTCGAAGCGAGCTCGAGGGCGAGACCGCCTTCGGCGAGCGTCGCTCGGTGAATGGCGTGCTATGCGACGTGATCGAAGGCACGAACGCTTCGTTCGGGGGCGCCAGGATCGAATGGTTCATCGCGGTCGAGGACGACCTGCCGAGGGGGTATCGCTTCGTCGCCGCGGATGGCGGAGCGTTCACGTTCGAGATGGCGAACTTCCAGCCCAACCGGGCGATCCCGCCACAGAGCCTGGCGATCTCGAGCCAACCCGACGACGTCGTCAGCGACGAGGACGCGCGGCCGATCGAGGTAGGAGCCGAGGCGCCCGACTGGCGTCTCACCGACACCGACGGGGATGAGATCCGGCTCTCCGCGTTGCGCGGTCGGATCGTCGTGCTCGAGGTCGGCGCGAGCTGGTGCGGCGCGTGCGGCGCCCTCTCGGCCGAGTACGACCGCGTCGCCCGAAGCGCGCTGGGGGGACCGAGCGTGCGCTTCCTCGCGTTGAGGGCGTGGGAGAACCCCGATCTGAGCCCGGCCGAGACGGCCAGGCTCGCGGACACCGGGTACCCCGTGATACCGGGCGGGGAGAGGATCGCGATGGATTACAAGCTCGCCGATGTCCCCGCGTTGTTCGTCATCGACGCCGGCGGGCGGTTCGCCCTCGTCCACAACCCGGTCTCGGTACCCCCGGCCGACGCGGCACGGGACCTGGAAGACGCGCTCCGAACCCTAGTTGTCGATCGGTAGTCCGCTGGGCACGGTGGCCGGGGCGATGCCGGTCAACGTCCGCGCCGCCTCGTCGGTCAGCGACTCGAGGAAGGCGACGAGATCGTCGCGACCGGCCTCGTCGAACTCGATCGTGAGGAGGATCGTGTCGCGAGTCACGAGGATGTCGTCGAAGTTGTCGAGCAACGTCGCCCGAAGCGCCGCTTCGACCTGCGTGACGTCGTAGTCTCGGAGCCGCTCGTCGATCTCGTCGTAGTGCTCCACGATCGACTCGAGCGTCGCGAACTGACCCGCGTGGCCATAGGGCGAGGTGAGCTCGACGTTTCGCATAGTAGGCGTCTTGAACATTCGCCGCTCGGCGGGATCGCCCGTCACGCCCTCGCGCCCGAAATCGTCGACGCCCCCCGGCCCATCGCCCTTACCCGGTCCGAGCTGTGGCGTCGCGACGTTGTGGAACTCGCCGTCCCGGTCGTCGAACGCATCGGTCTCGTGGCACCGCATACAACGGATCGTCATGAAACTCTTCGCGCCGCGTAGCTGCGCGTCGCTCAGCTCGTCGTCGTTCCCGACCAGGAATCGATCCCACGGCGTGTCGACGAACGCCAACTCGGAGATCATGAACCCGGCCATCGCGTTCGAGGCGTGCGCGAAGGTCATGTCATCGAAGGCCGTCCCGGGGTAGGCGGCTTCGAACAGGGTTCGATACGCCGTGAACGCGCCGAGGCGATCCATGAGCGCCGACCAGATCCCCTGAAAGTCGCCGTCGGCGACGGCGCCGAGCTCGTTGCCGGGCTCGCCGAGCTCGCCCCGCATCTCGTCGCGCGACGTGACGGGGAACATCCCGAGGGCCGAGATCGCCCCGAACTCGAAGATCGCTTCCATCGCGGGTGTGACCTGCGTCCCGGCCGGCGTGCGGATCGAGCCGTCATCGAGATCCTCGACCCGACCGTCCCAGAAGAACTGCGTCTGGAGGTGCATGTTGAAGAGGGCCGGCGCGTTCCGCGGGATGAAGACGCCCCCCGGGTGCGTCCGCGAGGGTCCGAGACCGGCGCCACCCTCTCCGACCGAGAGCGATTTCCCGTCGGTCGTCGCGAAGCTCGGAAGATGACAGGTGCTACACGCGATGTTTCGATTGCCGCTCAGCTCGCGATCGAACAGGAGCGCACGACCCAGCTTGACGAGCTCGGGGCGTACCGGCCCCGACCCGGGCACGGGATCGAGATTGCGCTGGTCCGCCAGCAGCCGGACGGTGTCGATGAGCGCGACCCGCACCGGGTCCGGCGGTGGGGGCGGTGGGGGCGGGGACACGGGGTCCTCGCCGCACGCCGCGGCCAAGATCGCGAACGACGCGAGCCCACCGAGGGTCAGCAGACGTTTCAGCACGACGTCAAGCCGGCGGCGTACGGGTGGCCCTTCAGTTCTCCACGATGATGCGAACGTCCATCATGTACTCGTGGTAGCGACAGAAGAACACGTACTCGCCGGCGGTGTTCGGTCGAAACTCGTAGGTCGTGAGCGGGCGGAGATCGCCGCTGTCCACCGAGTTCCCGCCTTCGGGCACTTTGCTGAACTCGATGCGGTGGATGTTCTTCCCGTTTTGGGTCCAGCTCACCATCTGGTTGATCTTGACGGTGGCCGAGCCTTCCTGGTCGTGGTTCCCATCCGGATCGACGAACGAATCGTCGACGATGTCGAAGTTCGCCACGGATCCGATCGGAGGCTGCACCCGGTCGGCGGACGGCGGTGGCGCCGGAGGCGGTGACGTGGGGGGCGGCGGCGGCACGGGCGCCGGCGGATTGGAAGTCGGCGTTCCCGTCGTACCACCGCCGTCGGACCCACCGCCCGCACAGGCGATGGCGAGAGCTGTAGAGAGAACGATCGCGGACGAACGAAGCTTCATAGACCCTCCTGCGGCGACTCACCGGGCCCCCGGCTCCCTTGGAGTCTGCACGACAAAGCGCCGAAAGATGGGCAACACGCGGACTCCGTGGCAAGTTTCCGAACCTCCGATTCGGCGCCCCGAACGCCGCGGCGGCGCAGCCGTACACGAGACAGGACGTCTCGCGCTGGCAACGCCCCGAGCGCGCCCGCCGTGACGCCGGCCCGGGCCGGGCCGGATCGAGGTGCCGCGGCCCGGCTCGCCCCGTCACGCGTGGCCGGGCGCATTGCCGACCGCCGCGGACGATTCGAGTTTGGGCCGATGCAGACGACGATCACGGTCGATCCCCTCACACCGACGATCGGCGCCGAAATCTCGGGCGTCGATCTCGAGGATGTCGATGACGCGACGCTCGAGGACATCCGACGCGCGCTCACCGAGCACGGCGTCGTCTTCTTCCGCGATCAGGACATCTCGGTCGAGAGCCAGAAGACGCTCGGGGCGCGTTTCGGCGAGCTCGTCGTCCACCCGAACGACCCGGGGCTCGAGGGGCACCCCGAAGTGATGATCATCCACGCGGACGAATCCTCCAAACGCGTGGCCGGCGAAGTCTGGCACTCGGACGTCTCGTGCTCCGAGACCCCGCCGATGGGCTCGATCCTCCGCCTGTACATCGTCCCCGAAACAGGCGGAGACACGCTCTTCGCGAACATGTACGCGGCGTACGAGGCGCTTTCGGATCGGCTGAAGGGGTTCCTCGACGGACTGACCGCGGTCCACGATGGCGCGCCCTACTATCGCGAGGTGAATCGTCTGATCGGGCGCGACGACGAGGGCCGCGCGTACCCGAGCGCCGTGCATCCGGTGATTCGTACGCACCCGGTGTCGGGACGACGGGCGTTGTTCGTGAACGAGATGTTCACGACGCGGATCGTCGAGCTCGCGACGACCGAGAGCGACGCGATCCTTCGTCTTCTGTTCGCGCATGTCCGACGACCCGAGTTCCACTGCCGCTTCCAATGGCGTGCGAACTCGATGGCGTTCTGGGACAACCGGTGCACGCAGCACCACGCCGTGTGGGACTACTGGCCGGCGACGCGCTCGGGATACCGGGTCACGATCCGGGGCGATCGTCCACACTAGCGGTAGAAGGCTCCGCTCGTCGGAGCCGACCAACGTCGTCGTCGCGGCCCGGAATCGCGTCGGAAGGAGGGACCATGAAGCGCAGGGCGCAGGAGCTGATCCTCGCGGTGACCGCCGCCTCGTGGACGGGGTGCGCGCCGGATGACCGCCGTGCGGCTCCCGAGGCCGACGCGACCGAAGAGACACACGCGTTCGTCGGTGCGACGATCCTCGACGGCTCGGGCGCGCCCCCTCTCGCCGACGGGGTGCTTCTCGTGCGCGGCGGTCGGATCCAGGAAGTCGGGTCGGCCGACGCCGTCCGCGTGCCGGCGGACGCGATCGTCACGGACGTGACGGGCCGGTTCATCGTCCCGGGGTTGATCAACGCGCACGGACACGTGGGCGGGACGCTCGGGCTCGAGTCGGGGCACTACGACCGCGCGAACCTGGTGCGACAGCTCGAGCTCTACGCCCGCTACGGGGTGACCACGGTCGTGAGTCTGGGCGGTGACGGGGAGGAGGGCGTGGCGCTTCGGGAAGAACAGGCCACCGAGTCGCTGGCGAGGAGCCGGCTGTTCGTCGCCGGGGCCGTGGTGGTGGGAGAGACGCCCGGCGAGGCCATCGAGATGGTGGATGGCAACGCGGCGCTCGGCGCCGACTTCATCAAGATTCGAGTCGACGACAACCTCGGAGCGACGGTCAAGATGACCCCCGAGGTTTACGGAGCGGTGATCGAGCGAGCGCACGACCTCGGGCTCCCGGTGGCCTCGCACCTCTTCTACCTCGAGGACGCACACGGTCTCCTCGACGCGGGCGTCGACTTCGTGGTCCACAGCGTCCGCGACCGTGACGTGGATCCCGAGCTCGCACACAAGCTCATCGAGCAGGACGTGTGCTACACGCCGACGTTGGTCCGCGAGTATGTGATCTACGCGTACGAAGAGGTTCCCGAGTTCTTCTCGGATCCTTTCTTCCTCGCCGAAGCCGATACCGCGGTCCTGGCGCGGCTGAGCGATCCCGAAGCGATGGCGCGAGTCGCCGACGACGAGACGGCGCAACGCTACAAAGAGGCGCTCGTCCAGGCGCAGACCAACCTGGGTCTGCTCTCCGAGGCCGGCGTCACGATCGCGATGGGGACCGACACCGGCCCACCGACCCGGTTCCAGGGGTACTTCGAGCACGTCGAGCTCGAGCTCATGAAACAGGCGGGGATGTCGGAGATGGAGATCCTCGTCGCGTCGACGGGCGACGCGGCACGGTGTACGGGTCGCGACGATGTCGGTGAGCTGTCGGCCGGTCGGTGGGCGGACTTCATCGTGTTGGAGGCCGACCCGCTCGAGGATATCTCGAACCTGCGGGCCATCGACGGCGTATGGATCGCGGGGAACCGGATCCCGGCGCTCGGTTCCTAGTGTGGTGTCGAAGGAATTTCTTCAACACCCTCCGGATCGACGCCCGTCGACGAGCGGAGGCGCCTCGGGGTCGAGGGTGCCCGACACCACGGCTTCGACGGTCACGCGTAGCCGCGTCGCCT
>JAKSCH010000023.1 GCA_022360695.1 Gemmatimonadota bacterium | reverse complement strand
GACACCATGAACTACTGGATCGAGGGCGCACTCGACGCGCTCCTCGAGGTCGTGTCGCGTATCGACATGATCACGCTCAACGATGAGGAAGCCCGGCAGCTCTCGGGCGATCCCAACCTCACGCGGGCCGGTCGTTGGATCCAGGACCGGGGTCCTCGACACGTCGTCATCAAGAAGGGCGAGCACGGCGCCGTGTTGTTCTCCGATGAGCACATGTTCTTCGCGCCGGGGTACCCGCTCGAGGACGTGGTCGATCCGACGGGCGCCGGCGACGCGTTCGCCGGCGGGATCTTCGGTCACCTGGCGCACCGCGGCTCCGCGACGGCCGACGATCTCCGACGCGCGGTGGTGTGCGGCTCGGCCTTGGGTTCGTTCGCATGCGAGGCGTTCGGGCCGAAGCGTATGGAGGAGATCACCATGGGTGACGTAGACGCACGCATCGAGTCGTTTCAAGAGCTCACGCGGTTCGCGACCGCCGCCGAGGTGAAGCCGCGATGACGGGGCTCACCTATCGCGACGCGGGCGTCGACCTCGAAGCCGCCCGCGAGACGAAACGTCGGTTGGCCCAGCTCGTCGATGCGACCCGCACGGAAGCGGTGACATCGGAGTTCGGCGCGTTCGGGGGGCGGTTCCGCGCGACGCCCGGTCGCGATCTCGTCGCCAGCGCCGATGGCGTGGGCACGAAGCTCAAGGTCGCGTTCATGGCCGGCGTGCACGACACGGTGGGCGTCGACCTCGTCAACCACTGCGTGAACGACATCCTGGTCGAGGGCGCCACGCCGCTCGTCTTCATGGACTACGTGGCCTGCGGGACGCTGAACCCCGATACGGTGACCGAGGTCGTGAGCGGACTCGCCGCCGCCTGCTCGGAGAACGGGTGCGCGTTGCTGGGCGGTGAGACCGCGGAGATGCCGGATTTCTACCGTCCCGGCGAGTACGACCTCGCGGGCTTCGTGGTCGGAGAGGTCGCCTACCCGACCGTCGGCGCGCGCGAGCTCGCCAGCGGTGACCGCTTGATCGGTCTCGCCTCGAGCGGGTTCCACACCAACGGCTACAGCTTTCTTCGAGAGCTCTTCTTTCAACGGCTCGGACTGGGCGTCGGCGATGCGTTCCCGGGGAGCGACGAGACGGTCGCCGACGTCCTGCTGCGACCACACCGCGCCTACCTGACGGCGCTCGCGGCGAGTCTCGCGGATGAGCGGATCCGCGGATTGGCCCACGTGACCGGCGGCGGGATCCCCGGCAATCTCGACCGCGTCCTCG
>JAKSCH010000495.1 GCA_022360695.1 Gemmatimonadota bacterium | reverse complement strand
GCTGCCCGACCCGGCTCACGGGAACGCCCGCGGCGAGCCGACGGGCCCGAATCGAGCGGTCAGACCTTGGCGATCCCCAGCCCCGCCTTCTCCAGCGCGTCGTCTACCGTCTTCCGCTTCGCGTCGTCCGCCCCGGGGAGGGGCGATCGGGGCGACCCGCCGTAGAGACCGATTCGATCGAGCGCCGCCTTGACGCCCGGGATGCCGCACCCGACGACGATGGTGTCGTGAAGCGGGCCGATCCGCTCCTGCATGGCGCCCGCACGAGCATGGTCGCCGTCCTTCCAGGCGCGGTAGAGCGCGGCGGCCGAGCGAGCCGCGATGATCGCGACGCCGAGGATGCCCCCCGCGGCGCCCGCCTCGAGCGCGGCGTAGAGAAGCGCGCCCGACCCGACCAGGACTTGGCCGTTCGAGCCGCACGCCTCGATGAAGGCCCCGAGCCCCCCCAGATCGCCGCGCGAGTCCTTGATGCCGATGATGTTCTCGTGCTCGACGAGCCGCCCCACGAGCTCGGGAGCCAGGTCGACGTCGACGAACTTCGGGATGTGGTAGAGGACGATGGGGATCGGTGACTCGTCCGCCACGCGGAGAAAATGGTCGCGGAGGACCGCCGGCGACATCGCCGGTCGGTAGTAGTAGGGCGACCGCACCAAGGCCGCGTGCGCGCCGCGCTCCGCCACCGCGCGGTTGCGGTCGAGCACGACGCGCGTGGACTCGCCGCCCGTGCCGACCGTCAGCCGCTTCTCTTCGATCCGGTCCGCCGCCAGCTCGACGAGCGTGAACAGCTCGGCATCTTGGAGCAGCGGCGCTTCGCCCGTCGATCCCGCCACGACGATCCCGGCGACATCGTGCGACAGCCAGTCGTCGAGATTCGACATGAACGACGCGGTGGCCAATCCCCCGTTGTCGCTGAAGGGAGTGGCCACCGGTAGGTGTACGCCCGAGAGATCCAGCATGGAGCTCCGCCTCTAGGAGCGGCTCCGCGCTAGACGGCCGTCTAGAAGCGTTGCTCGCCCGTCATCATGCCTTCCATGGCGGCGTCGCTGCCCGCGCCCGCGAACTGGTTCTCCGTTTCGCGGAGCGTCTTCATGTGGAGCTCGAAGTCGCTCGGGCTCGACGACATGAGGAGCGCCTGTTCGTACGCGACGACGCCCTCTTCCACCAGGTCCATGAGGTGCTGATCGAAGGTCTGCATGCCGTACTGCTGCCGACCGTTCTGCATCAGCTCCACGATCTCCGTCTTCGTTTCGCCTCGCAAGATACAGTCGCGGATGGCGGGCGTGACGCGCATGACCTCGAGGATCGGTACCGCGCCCGAGCCGTCGACGGTCTTGGCGAGACGCTGCGACACGATGCCACGGAGCGTGTCGGCCACGCGGAACCGCACCAGCTCCTCGTGCTGCTCCGGGAACATGCCGAACAAGTGCTTCAGCGCCCCGGTCGCCGTCGGCGCGTGCATCGTCGACATGACGAGGTGACCGGTCTCGACGGCCTCGACTGCGATCTCGGTCGTGTCGAGATCCCGCATCTCACCGATCAGGATCACGTCGGGGTCCTGTCGCAGGGCCTGTCGCAGACCACGCCGGAACGACTCGGTGTCGCTGCCGATCTCGCGTTGCGTGACCGTCGACATGTGGTTGTCGTGCCAGTACTCGATCGGATCCTCGAGCGTGATGATGTGTTTGCGGTGGTTGAGGTTGATGATGTCGAGGACGGCGGCGAGCGTGGACGTCTTTCCCGCGCTCGTC
>JAKSCH010000489.1 GCA_022360695.1 Gemmatimonadota bacterium | reverse complement strand
TGTACTCGGCGAGCAGACCGAGGTCGGCCGCTCCCGGGCCGAGGTTGAACAGCGTGTGCTCGACCCCGACCACGGCCGCATAGATGCGCTCGTCGTGTCCGCCGCGCGTCATCGCCTCGAGCTTCCAAAGCGTCGCGCCCTGCGTCCATTGGGCGTCGATCGAGATCTGGTCGATCTCGTCGTAGGTGGGTTGCAGGCGGATCGCGTCGTCCGGCCCGGTCGTCGGCACGAGCCGTGGCTCGCGGCTCAGACCCAGGAAGCCCGACACGGCGAGGTCGAGACTGCCCGTGAAGTACGACCAGCGCGCGGCGAGATCCGGGTCGTCGAACCCATCGTCGCGCTCGTAGACGGCGTCCTCGAGGACGGGAAGGGGACCGCGCAGACGACCCTCGACATCGGGGAACGTCCGGTCGCGGAAGAACGGCAGGAAAAACAGGTCGATCGCGCCCCAGTCGCGCTCGAGCGTGAAGTTGACCATCGGCTGTCCGAGCTTGTCCTCGGTATCGATGTCCTCGACGGCGTCGGTCTGATTGATGATGTCGACGAGGTGACGCGCCTCGGTCGTCCCCCAGAGCACCTTCCCGATCCCGGCATAGAGCGTCCATCCCTCGCCGAGGTAGAGCGCGCTCGCCTCGCGTACGTCGAAGTGCGTGCGGTTGTCGTCGTGCGCGTCCCAACGGAAGAACGGTGTGAAACGAAGCTCGAACGCCCCGTCGGTCGTCCCCCACAAGAGCTCGGGCTCGAGCCCGAACGACGGCGACAGCGCGGCCGTCTCTTGGTCGAAGAACGCGGGGTCGGACGGGAACACCCGAGTCTCGGCGAAGACGCTCCCGCGCAGCTCCTGTGCGCGCGTGGGCGCGACGGCTATCGCGAGCGCTGCGACCGCGATCGCCGCGGTCGCAAGCGTGCGTCGTGGCGCCGCCAGCGTGTGCGGAGGCGCCGCGCGCGTGTGCGATCGGGTCGCGTGCGTGTGCCGCGCCAACGCGGGCCTGTGCCGTGCCGTCGCAAGCGAGCGCCGCGTCCCAGCCAGCGTGTGCCGTGCCCCGGCGACGGGGGGCGAAGAACGGTGAAGAGCGGGCCGACCGCGATGAGGACGGCCCGCTCGCGCGGCCCCGCTCAGCGGGCCCGCCGTAGCCGCGACGGCGTCAGCGCGCCCTCGTCGAGCCCGTTGGCGAAGGTCCAGTCGGCGAACACCAGGTCCGTCGACTTCCCGTTCTGGTGGTTCTCCATCGTCATCAAGCCCGGTCGCCAGTACTCACCCAGGAACTCCTGGTAGTCGTGGTACGTGAGCGACTTGAGCAGGTCGTCCTTCCGGTCGTAGAAGTCGATCCGCTGGACGCGGTACTCGGCCTTGTCCCACCACACGACCTGCTTCGTGTACCCGGAGTTCTCGTAGAGCGGATAGCGCTCGACCACGAAGCACTCGACGTCGCCACACGGCTCCTCGCGGAGAAACGCGTAGTCGTACTTGTCGACTTCCTGGGAGACCAGGTCCTCATACGCGAACTCGCTCCCCACGAAGGGACCCGACTTGTTCGCCGACGAGATGCGCTTCACGCGCTCGAGCGCCGGGAGAAACAGCCACTGGTCGTCGGCGTCGAGGATCTTCGTGTGAGAGAGGAGCGACGTGCCGGCCACATCGCGCGGCGCGTCGAACGTGATCAGGCTCTTGTCGCCCGAGCCCTCCTCGTTCACCTCGAGCACCTGACGCCGGAGCTCGCGGACGCTCTCGTCGCCGTTCCGGTTGCGAAGCACCATCCGCATCGTGCTCGCGTTGTCCCCCCAGCCCAGATCGCGGCGGTCCGCCTCTTCGGCGATCTGGCGACCGAGCTCTTCGTTGGACTGTGCGACGGCCGGCATCGAGAGCAAGAGCGCGGCGACCGTGCCCGCGTAGACGGCGCGGCGAACCGCTGGGTTGTAGGCCGGGACCGGGGTCGGGGTCATCGTCCGTTTCATCGTTCTCTCCTCCTCTATGAGCTGAGGGCGGCGGCTGGCGCGCCGATCCGCCCCTCGACGTGTCTCTTGAGACCTCCCAACAACGCTTCCATCCCGCGCTCGTACGTCCGACGTACGAACAGCGCATCCATCAACTTGCCGATCGGGCCGAGCTTGATCGCGTAGTCCGGACGCACCATCACGGACGTCCCGTCCGCGTCGCCCGCCAGCTCGAACCGGATGTCGGCGGACGCCAACGGCAGGTTCGTATCCGTCACACGCATCGTGAGGGTACGCTCCGGCTCCCACTCGACGACGGTCTCGTCGATGAACTGCTTGCCATCGACGTCGCAGTGCCGGCTCGCGCCCAGACCGCCGTTCTCCTCCGTGGTCGGGTGCGATCCGATCAGACCGGGGTTCCACTCGGCGATCGTACCCACGTCTCCGAGCGTCGCCCACACCTCGGCCGGAGAGGCGTCGATTCGAATCTGTTTCGTGAACGTAGCCATGTCGTCTCCTAGAGCGCCGCGGCGCGCGCGGCGGTGAGGTCGGAAGCCGGCGCTTCGGTCTTCCGTCGGTCGAACGTCAGGAGCAGCGCGGGGAGCAGCAGGAAGTCGATCACCAGCGCGCACGCGACGGTGAGCGAAGTGAGAAGCCCCATGTAGGACGTCACGCGGAACGTCGACAGACCGAGCATCGCGAACCCGATGGCGACGATGAACGTCGTGCCCAGGATCGCGGTGCCGACCGTCCGGAAGGCATAGCCGACCGCGCCCGCCGCATCGAGTCCCTTCTCCTGACGCGCGTGCGTGTACTTCGAAAGGAAGTGCACCGTATCGTCGACGATGATCCCGATCGA
>JAKSCH010000464.1 GCA_022360695.1 Gemmatimonadota bacterium | reverse complement strand
CGGCGGCGCCGGCCAGCCGCTCGCAATCGTCGTGCTCCGGCGCCGCTCGTAGACGTATCGTAATTGCCTGCCTACCCCCGCGACCAATCCCCTCGTTGGTCAGGTGGTGGGCTGCGCGAGTCGCCGGCTCGTTGCGATGGCAGCCAGTTCGCGTCTCTCGATCGACGGCCCCGACCCTGCCTCCACGAGGCGAGACTCTCAAAACTGAGAATGCGATTCTCAGAAATGAGAGTCTGGACCCTCCTGTCCATCGACGACGCACTCCACGGATCGAGTCGACACCTATTGTGTTCTTCCACATGGTTTCGCACGTCTATCAGTATAAGACCTGCGCGACCTTGTCAGGTTTGAGACTCGTCACGCATCAGATGATATACAGACCCAATCGAATGACATGCCGCATGGAGGAGCGACGTGTGTCCGATCTGAGCGTTCAAACACTGGGCCGGATAAGGTTCTTACTGGACCATGAGTCCGAAGTTCGACTGCGGACACGAAAGCACGCCGCGCTCGCACTCTACCTGCTGTCGAGACCCTCGCGGGACCACTCGCGCGGTGGGCTCGCCGAGTTGCTCTGGGGTCATCGAGGGTCCCGTGCCCGCGCCTCGCTCACCCAGGCGTTGTATGAGATCCGATGTATGCTCGGCCTGGCGATCAGCTCCGGCACAGACGCCATACGGATGCAGTCGGGGCGTACGCGGCTAGACGCCCGGAGGTTCGAGGAGGCGGCGCTCGCGGGGGACCACGAATCGGCGCTGGCATACTACCATGGGCGCTTCGCCCCCGGTCTGGCTCGTTGCGCGACTCGCGACTTCGAGGAGTGGTGCGAGCGGGAGCGGACGCGCTACCACTGTCTGGCGCACATCTCGTTTGGCGCGTTGTGCGATCGCTATTCGCGGGATGACCCGCCCGAGGCGCTCCTCCACTTCGCCCATAGCTGGGTGCGCCGGTTTCCGACGGATGATGTGGCGCAGCAGCGATTCGCCGAGGCGCTCGATCGTGCGGGAGAGCGGCGCGGCGCCGCGGCTGTCGAGGCGCTCTTGCGCTCCTCCTAGTACGCGTGACTGCTTGGCAGTGCGTCGCGGCCTGGTCGTCAACCCGGACTCATTGACCGACCCCGGATCGAAGTGGATGAGCACTCGATGATCGACTCAAGTGTCTATGAACACAGCCGTTGATTGACGGATGAGACCCCCGTGTACTGTTAGGGTGATAACGGGTTGAGATGAGGCTTCGATGAGGAGGAGGAGGGGGTGATGATCGGGCGTCCGAAGCCGGGGCTTTCAGGATCCAATGTCTCGAGACTTCGTCAGCTTCGTGGGGCGGTCCAAGGTCATGCGCGGGGTCTACCATCAGATTCAGGCCTTTGCGAGTGCGCCCATCCCGGTACTTATCACGGGCGAATCCGGCACAGGCAAAGAGCTCGCCGCCCAAGCGCTCCGTGAGCTCGCGGGGGGAGGCGGTCCGTTCGAGGTCACGAACTGCGCCGAGCTCCCCGAAACGCTGATCGACAGCGAGCTCTTCGGTCACGTGAAGGGCGCGTTCACGGGTGCGATCAAGAACCACCACGGCGTGGTTCGGCGCGCGGACGGGGGCGTCCTCTTTCTCGACGAGATCGCGGAGCTGCCGGTCTATTCGCAAGCCAAGCTCCTTCGCTGTATCGAGACGGGGCGCTTTCGTCCGGTCGGCGGCGAGCGGGTCCGGCAGTCGCGTTTTCGCCTGGTTGCCGCCACCAACCGTGATCTCGAGCTGTTGGTCGACCAGGGGGAGTTCCGGGAGGATCTCCGGTACCGACTCGGCGCCGCGACGATCCACATGCCCGCGCTCCGCGACCGCGGAGAGGACGTGACGCTGCTCGCAGAGTTCTTCCTTCGACGCTATGTCGCGCGATCGAGCGCGTCCGGGCCGTCCGGATTCGACGAGGACGCGGTGGCCTGGCTCATGCATTACGACTGGCCTGGCAACGTCAGAGAGCTTCGAAACGGCGTCGAGACAGCGGCCGCGATTACCAGCGGACCCCTGATCACGGCGGTGGTGTTGCGTGACGTCCTGCACCAGGAGAGCACCCTCTTGAGTCGAGTTCCGACGCTTGAAGCCGCTCTAGCCAAGGCGGAACGACGGGCGATCGAGACCGCGCTTCGTGCGACGCGGGGCAACCGCGAGCGCGCGGCCCAGCTGCTCCACGTGAGTCCCGCGACGCTCTACCGCAAGCTCGCGGCGATGCGAACCGAGGAGTTCGAGCGAACGCTCGATGTCCGCAACGGGAAGAAGAGCGAGACGGCCCGAGCCGCGAAGAAGGACGGCGCGAACGGCCATGTCGCGAAGCGACCCCGGGGCCTCGACGCTCGACCCGCCGGCAGCGAACCCCGAGAACCCGCGCCGAGGGGATCCGTCTAGACTCTCACTTTTGAGAGTCTCTTCCGACCGCTGCACGACGCGGTCGACTACCGGATCTCCTTTGTACACGAGGGTTTTCGCGGTACCACACGACTGGTCCGCTTCTTTCGTTGGCGGACTCCGTCGCACGAGTGAGCGACCGGCGTCACGCGACGAAGCGAACGACGTCGGGCCAGGAACGATCGGTGAGAGGCGTTCAGATGTTTCGCTCCGCAAACGGACATGTACCGGAGACCTCCGAGCCGACGCCCGAAGCGGGGTCCGGTGGCACGAGCGAAGAGATGGCGGAGTTCGAGCTCGTTCCGGGGCTGTCTCGCGCCTATCTCCTGCACCACCGCGTCTGCCCGCTCGGGTTCTCGGAGTCCGGGGCGCTCCGGGTTGCCGTCACCGAGGGCACGTCGGAAGAAGCGCTCGACGATCTCGGCATCGCATACCTGCGAGTCGTGGAGACCGAAGCCGAAGATGAAGCGACGCTCGGTGTTCTGATCGAGCGTCTCGTTTCGGGTGGCGAAGAGGAAGGTGTAGAGATCGAGCCGTTCGACGAGCTGGACGGCGACTTCGCGCCGGACATTCGCGATCTCGCCAACCAGCCTCCCGTCGTCCGCTACGTGAACCTCATCGTTCGCGAGGCACACGAGGCGGGCGCGTCGGACATCCACCTGGAGCAAAGCCGAACCGCCATGCAGGCGCGCGTGCGGATCGACGGTCGGCTCGTGGCATCCGTCGACCCGCCGCCGGGAATGGGGGCGGCGGTCGTGTCGCGGATCAAGCTTCTCGCCGAGCTCGATATCGCGGAACGACGGCGACCGCAGGACGGCCGGATCCGCGTGCGCACCGGGAAGGGAGATCTGGACCTCCGCGTGTCGACGGTACCGACCCTCCACGGCGAGAGCGTCGTGATGCGCCTCTTGCAGCGGTCGCTCGGCCCGATCGATCTCGCCGGCTTGGGGATGCCACGGCGCATCGAGCGCCCTTTCCGAGCGGTCGCCCGAAAGCCACACGGCATGGTGCTGGTCACCGGCCCCACCGGAAGCGGGAAGACGACGACCCTCTACTCCGCCCTACGACTTCGCGATCGCGAGTCGGAGAAGATCCTCACGGTGGAAGACCCGGTGGAGTACGAGCTCGACGACGTCGCCCAGGTGCCCGTCCGACGGGCTGCGGGGCTCACGTTCGCGGCCGCCCTTCGCTCGCTCCTTCGCCAGGATCCCGATGTGATGTTGATCGGCGAGATGCGCGATGAGGAGACGGCCGAGATCGCGATCCAGGCCGCGCTGACGGGCCACTTCGTGTTCTCGACGCTCCATACGAACGACGCGCTGGGCGCCATCCCGCGGCTGCGGGATCTGGGCGTGCCTTCGTTTCTCATCGCCGCGACGGTCGATGGCGTGCTCGCGCAGCGCCTCGCCCGGCGGGTGTGCTCGACGTGCTCCGCCCCCTACACCCCGCGTTCCCCGGTCCTCCGCGCGCGACTCGAGCGATCGGGGGGGGACTTCCGGAAAGGGCGAGGGTGCGACCGGTGTCGAGGCACCGGCTACCGGGGGCGCGTGGGGATCTTCGAGTGGCTCGCCATCTCCGACGAGATGCGCGAGTCGATCGGGGCCGAGGCCCCCGATGTCGAGCTCGAGGGGATCGCGCTCGCGGGTGGGTTCCGGCGCCTCACGCTCGATGGCTGGACGAAGATCAAGACCGGACAAACGACATTGGAGGAGGTGATACGTGTCACGCAGACTTGAGGGGGGCGGTCATCCCCTCCGAGCGAGCGGCTTCACGCTGCTCGAGATGATCGTGGTCGTCGCCGTGATCGGCACGCTGGCGGCCATCGTGGGACCCGCGTTGTTTCGGAACGTCGGCGACGCCAACCAAAGCGCGGCCCGCAGTCAGATCGAGATGCTGGGCCTGGCGCTCGAGTCCTACCGACTCGACAACCTCGCGTATCCGACGACCGAGCAGGGCCTCCAGGCGTTGGTCGCGCTACCGACCGACGAGCCCGCCCCGACCAAGTGGCGCGGTCCCTATTTGCGACGTGCGCTTCCCGATGACCCCTGGGGTCGGCCGTACGCGTACGAGTCGCCGGCCGGCAAGAGCGGACAGGGGTTCGACCTCTACACGCTCGGTCGCGACGGCGAGCTGGGCGGAGAGGGCGAGGACGAAGACGTGACGTCCTGGGGGCTACCGATCGAGGTCGACGGCTCGTGACGACGTTCGTGTTTCGGGCGCTCGACCGCGACGGCGCGGTGCGCGTCGGTCGCGTCGAGGACGATACGGATGACGCCGCCCGAGCTCGGCTGGCGGGGCGCGGCCTCCTGCCGATCGAGCTCGAGAAGGACACCCCGAGGCGGTCTCTCGGTCGGGGACGTGTGTCGGTCGACGAGCTTGCACTCGGTCTGCGTGGGCTCGCGACGTTGCTCGAGGCCGGTCTTCCGCTCGACCAAGCGCTCGGTGGGCTCGGGGCGATGGCGCCGCCGGGTTGGCGTCCGCACATCCCCGCCCTTCGTCAGTCGGTGCGGGAGGGGTCGCCGCTCGCCGAGTCGCTCGCCGAGCAGTCGTTCGAGTTCTCGAGGACCGCGCTCGGGATCATCCGGGCCGGCGAAGGTGGGAGCGGACTCCCGGCCGCCGTGACGCGCGCCGCGGAGCTTCTCGAACGACAGGCGCAGCTCCGCTCCGCCATCCGGTCGGCGCTCGCCTATCCCCTCTTGCTGGCGTTCGCCGGGCTCGCCGCTACCGTCGTCCTGATCGGCGTCGTGCTCCCCCGGTTCGCGCTCATCCTCGAAGATCTCGGGCAGGAGCTCCCGCGGGCTACGGCGTGGGTGCTGGATACCGCCGAGCTCGCGCGCGTCGCCGGGCTCCCACTGCTGGGGGCCGCGATCGCGGGCACGATCGGGCTACGGGCTTGGATACGTACGGAAACGGGTCGCCGTCGTTGGCACCGACTGCTCCTCCGCGCCCCGCTTCTGCGCCGCGTGCGACGGTCGAAGGCGACCGCGCAGGCCTGCGTCGCGCTCGCCGCGTTGCTCCGGAGCGGGTGTCCGCTCCCCACCGCGCTCCGCCACGCCGCGGGTGCTACCGACGACGAGGAGATCTCCGCCCGGTTCCGATCCGTCCGAGAGCGGGTAGCGCGGGGCGAGCGGTTGGCGCGCGCGCTCGACGAGACCGAGGCCATGTCGGCCACGGCGACCCGGTTGTTGGCGGCGGGCGAACGCAGCGGGCGGCTGGCCGACATGGCGGAGCGCGCGGGAGATGTCGAGACCGCGGCCAGCGAGCGAACGATCAAACGAGCGGTTCGTTTGATCGAGCCGGCGCTCATTCTCTCCTTCGGAGCCGTGGTGGCGTTCGTCGCGGCGGCGCTGCTCCAAGCCGTTTATGCCGTTCGACCGGTGCCATGATGACGCGTCGATCGGTCGGGGGTGCCGGCCCGCAGGCGGGCGCCGGCGGGTTCACGTTGATCGAGCTGCTCGTCGCGATCACGATCTCGGGGATCGCGCTCGCCGTGGTCGCCTTCTCGTGGCCGGCCGCGCTCGACCCCGATCGCCGGGCTCCGGCGCGCACGAGCTCGCTCGAACCGCGGGCCTCGATCTCGGCCGCGCGAGCGAGCGCCGTCCGGACCGGGTCGGCCGTCACGACGCGCGTCGCGTCCGACTCGGGGTCCGTCGCGCTCGTGACGGCCCTGCCCGATGGACGCGTGATCGGGGGCGAGAGGTTCGGTCACGATGAGGTATCGGGTGAGCGCGAGGCGATGTCGGGTGATCGTGCGGCGGCTGCACGGTGAGGACACGCGCGGTCGTCGTCCGTCGGCGGACCCTGGACGCGGGCGCGGCGCTCATCGAGACCTTGGTCGCGGTCGCCATCATCGCGGTCGTCACGGTCGCCGTCACCGGGCTCGCCTCGCAGTCGCTCGCGGTCGCTGCCGCTTCGGCACGCGCCGACGCGGTCACGCGGGAAGCCGATGCACTGTTTCGCGCGGCCTCGCTCTGGACGCGAGACGATCTCGATCGACGGTTGGGAGATCGCGCTCAGGGCGACTGGTGGATGAGCGTCGACCGTCCCTCGCGCGAAATCTACCGGCTTTCGCTTCGAAGGACGGAGGACGGGCCGGAGATCCTGTGGACCGTACTCTACCGTCCGGAAGCCTCGCGGTCCGATCCGTGATCGCGACGCGGAGGGCGATCGGGCGAAGCCTCGGCCGGCGAGGATTCACGCTGCTCGAGACGGTCGTGGCGCTGGCCGTGGGCGGGATCGTCGTGGCGGGCTCCGCGGCGCTCGTGAGCGCGGTCGCGGATGCCGAGGCGCGGGTCCGCGAGGTGGCGCGCGCCGAGGTCAGGGTCGCCAACGCCGAACGAATCCTGGTCGAGCTGGCGGCGGGGCTGATCCCGACGTCCGATGCGGAACCGCCGCTCGTGGGGTCTCCCCAGGAGCTCCGCTTCGACACCGCCTGTATCGAAAGCGGCGGTTGGTCGCGGCCCTGCACGGTGACGTGGTCGATCGCCGAGCGCGGCACCGCCGAGCCGGTCTCGTCGACGCTCCTCGTCGAGCGTGGGCCCAGCTGGATGGGTGGCGCATCCACCCGAGTCGAGCTCGCGTTGGGCTGGGCGCCCGTCGCGTTCTCGTTTCTGGTCAGCGCGAACGGGGGTGGCTCCTGGTCGTCGAGCTGGACGTCGATCGTGCCCCCGCTCGCGATCGGCATTCACGGAGCGCGGGACACGTTGCTCCTCCCGATCGAGGTCGCTCGATGATCCCCGGGCGTGGATCGGGCGTCGGCTGCGAGCGCG
>JAKSCH010000077.1 GCA_022360695.1 Gemmatimonadota bacterium | reverse complement strand
GAGCCGCCCCGACCGCGTCCGGGGCGCGGACCGCGAGCGTCGGCGCCGCGGACGGCTCGACCGCCGACGATGCCGCGGTCGACGACGCGGCGATCGCGGCGGCGCCGGATCTCGCCGGGCTGGCAGCGCTCGTCGAGCGGTGCACGCGGTGCGCGCTCCACACGACGCGAAAGCGCGCGGTCTTCGGCGAAGGGGCCGCGGATGCGCGGGTCGTGTGCGTGGGCGAGGCGCCCGGAGCGCGGGAAGACGAGACCGGCCGTCCGTTCGTGGGCCGAGCCGGTCAGCTGCTCGATCGGCTCCTGCGGTCCATTGGGTTGCCGCGCGAGTCGGTGTATATCTGCAACGTGCTCAAGTCGAGACCGCCCAACAATCGCGATCCGCTTCCCGAAGAGGTGGCGGCCTGCTCGCCGTACCTGCTCCGGCAGCTCGCCCTGATCCGACCCGAGGTCATCGTGGCGTTCGGCGCCTTCGCGGCCCGGACGCTGCTCGAGACGAAGTCGGCGCTCGGGCGGATGCGTGGTCGCACGCACGAGTACGCCGGATACCCCGTGGTCGTCACGTATCACCCGGCGGCCCTGCTGCGAAACCCGGGCTGGACGCGACCGACGTGGGAGGATCTACAGATCGTCCGTCGATTGCTCGACGAGGGTCCCCGTGGTTGAAGAGCTGAGGGTGGAGTCACCCGTCGCGACGAACGGTGCGGCCCGGGCCCGCATCGACCCGTTCCAGGGGCGTCAGGCCCCCTGGTCGGAAGAGGCGGAAGTGGCCGTGCTCGGAGCCATGCTCATCGACGGGGATGCGGTCTCGATCGCGATCGAGACCGTCCGGGACTCGTACTTCTACCGCGAGGCGAACCGACGCGTGTTCCGCGCGATGGTCCGTCTGTACGCGAGGCGCCAGGTCATCGACGCGGTGACGCTCGTCGACGATCTCAAGTCTGCCGGCGAGCTCGAGGCGGTGGGTGGCGTCGCGTACCTGGGCCAGCTCGTCGACGCGGTGCCCACGGCGGCGAACATCGAGTACCACTGCCGGATCCTCCGCGAGAAGAGCATCCTCCGCAGCTTGATCGAGAGCTCGACCACGATCATCCAGGACGCCTACGAGGCGCCGAGCGGGACGGTCGACGAGACGCTCGACCAGGCCGAGCAGCGCATCTTCGAGATCGCGGAAGCCGAGGAGCGTGGAGGCTTCCTCCGGATCAAGGAGGTCCTGCGCTCGACCATGGATCGGATCGACGAGCTCTCGCGCAACCCGGGGGCGATCACCGGCGTCGCGACCGGGTTCGACGATCTCGATCGAATGACGGCGGGCTTTCAGCCCGCGGATCTGATCGTGCTGGCCGCGAGGCCGTCGATGGGGAAGACCGCGTTCGCCCTCAACATCGCACAGCATGCGGCCATCGAGGAGAAGGTCCCCGTGGCGGTCTTCTCGCTCGAGATGTCGCGGGAGGCCTTGGTCCAACGCATGCTCTGCGCCGAATCCAAGGTCGACTCGAGCCGGGTGCGCACCGGACGACTCCGCGATGACGACTACGGCAACCTCGCTCGCGGCGCCGGCTTGTTGAACAACGCGCCGATCTGGATCGACGACACGCCCGCGGTATCGGCGATCGAGCTCCGGGCCAAAGTGCGACGGCTTCGTGCCGAGGAAGACGTGGGGTTGGTCGTCGTCGACTACCTACAGCTGATGTCCGGTCCGTCGAGGGTCGAGAACCGACAGCAGGAGATCAGCTCGATCTCGCGGGCGCTCAAAGCCATCGCGAAGGAAGTCGGCGTGCCCGTGCTCGCGCTCTCGCAGCTGTCGCGGGCGCCGGAACAGCGCGAAGGCAACCGACCCCGGCTGTCCGATCTCCGCGAGTCGGGCGCGATCGAGCAGGACGCGGATGTCGTCCTGTTCATCTTCCGCGAGGAGATGCACCGGAGCCCGCAGGAGATCGAGGAGAAGGGCCTCTCCGGCAAGGCCGAGCTGATCGTGGGCAAGCAACGCAACGGACCCACGGGAAACATCGATCTCTACTTCCACAAGGCGTTCACGGCATTCGCCTCGGCCAGCAAGCGACCCGAGCCCGAATAGATCGGTGTCGACGGCAGCGATCATCGTGGCCGCGGGGACGGGGAGCAGGGTGGGTGAGGGGCGGCCGAAGCAGTTTCTCGATCTCGGCGGACGGCCCCTGCTCGCGTGGTCCGTTGACGCGTTCGCGCGCTACGTCGGGATCGACGAGGTGGTCGTGGTCTTGCCCCCGGCGTACGCGGAGACGCCCCCCAACTGGCTGCCCAAGACCCTCCGGGTCGCGCCGGGCGGGGCGACCCGCGCCGCTTCGGTGCGCGCGGGACTGGCGGCCGTGGGGTCGGACTGCGCGGTCGTGCTCATCCACGATGGCGCGCGGCCCTTCGTGACCGACGACCTGATCGGGCGCGTGCTCGCGGGGGCGGCCAGCGGCCCGGTCGTGCCCGCGGTGCCGATCGCGGATACGGTGAAGGTGCTCGATGAGGAGGGCCGGGTCGTGGAGACGCCGCCCCGAGAGGCGATCGTCGGCGTGCAGACGCCGCAGGGCTTCCCGATCCAGGTGCTCCGCGAAGCGCACGCTCGTCTCGGCTCGGACGTCGGGCTCACCGATGACGCGATGATGTGCGAGCGGCTCGGGAGCCGGGTCAGCGCGGTCCAGGGGGAAGCGATGAACTTCAAGGTCACGACCCCGGATGATCTCGCGCGCGCCCGGTGGTTGGTGGACGCGGGGTTGGCCCCATCTCGACGCTGAACGACGTTCGGTGGCACGTGTGGCCGGACGGCGCGGGCGGGGGGGCGCCGGAGCTCGTCGCCACCGGGGAGCGCGCCGTGACCGCGGCGGCCGCGGCGCTCGATGATGACACGGTGCTCGTGCACCCGACTGTCACGGTCTACGGTCTCGGCGCGCGACCCGGAGCGGAACGGGACGCGCGGATCGCGAGGTTGAAACGCCGCGCCCCCGGCCCGTTGATCGCGTTGGCGCGCGATCGTCGCGAGCTGGACCGCGCGATTCCGGATCTCTCGTGGCCGCCGAAGGCCGAGCGGCTCGCCGAGGCGTTCTGGCCGGGGCCGCTCACGATGGTGCTGGGTGGAAGCTCCGGGTCGACCTGGGCCGTCCGCGTCGACTCGCACCCGGCCGTGCAGGCCGTGCTTCAGCTGGCAGGGGGACTGATGACGTCGACGAGCATGAACGTGAGCGGGAGGCCACCGGCGCGCACGCGAGCCGATGTGGTGGCCGCTGCCGCGGCGTTGGCTCCGGTCGACGGTCGACTCGGGTGGCTGGACGCGGCGGATCTCGACGACGCCGCGCCCTCGACCATGGTACGCATCGAGCGCGACGAGGTCGCGGTCCTGCGTGACGGGGCGATCGCCCGAGGCGATGTGTACCGAGCCATCACCGAAGGCACTTCCGGACCGACGGCATGAATCTCCTGTTCGTGTGCACCGGAAACACCTGCCGGAGTCCGCTGGCCGAGGTGATCGCGCGCGCGGAGGCCGAGCGCCGCGACGTGGACGTGACGTCCCGATCGGCCGGAACCATCGCGTTCTCCGGGCAGCCCGCGGCGGGGCCGGGTCGCGAGGTCGCGGCCCGACACGAGCTCGATCTCGACGCACACGTCTCGCGCGAGCTGTCGATCGAGCTGCTCGAATGGGCCGACGTGGTCATCGGTATGGATGCCGGGCACGTCGACGCGGCGACCCGGCTCGATGCCTCGGTTCCCGCCCATCTGATGTCGGACTTCCTGCCGGCGAACCACGCGCTTCGAGGACACGGCGTCCCGGACCCGTTCGGCGGTGACCTGGACGCCTACCTGGCGACGTACGTGCTGCTCTCCCAGGCGATGACGGGGCTGTTCGACGCGTTCCGCGATGTCGTGGCGAAGGGAGGCGGTCCCGAACGGTGACGCCGCGGTTTCGTCTACTGGGCGATCCGGTCGCGCACTCGATCTCACCGCACCTCCATGCCGCCGCGTTCGAGACCTGGGGCGTGCCCGCGGTCTACGACGCGTATCGCGTAGACGCGGCCGGCTTCGACGCGGCGATTCGTGACCCGATCTTCGCCGGGGGCAACGTGACGGTACCGCACAAGCTCCGCGCGGCGGCCGCCCTCGACGAATCGACGCCCGACGTGACGGCGACCGGCGCGTGCAATTGTTACTGGCACGAAGACGGACGGTTGGCGGGGACGAACACCGATATCGAGGGGTTCGCGCGCGCGCTGGCCGATCTCTCCGTCCCCGTGCGAGGACGGCGTGTCCTTTTGATCGGGGCGGGTGGGGCAGCCCGCGCGGCGGCGCACGCGCTCGTCGACGCCGGCGTCGAACGTTTGGACATCCGCAACCGAACGCGAGAGGCGGCGGAGACGCTCGCGAGACGTCTGGGGCCGATCGCCAGGGCCGTGGACGGCCCGGCGACGGGGTCGTACGCCGTGTCGGTCAACGCGACGCGGTTGGGTCTCGGTCCGGCCGATGCGCTACCGATCGACCTCGACTGCGTCGACACCGAGGGGATCCTCGACATGGTGTACGCCCCGGGTGGTACCCGGTGGGTGCGTGCGGCGCGTGCGGCCGGCCTCGCGGCTCAGGACGGACGTCGGATGCTCGTGCACCAAGCGGCGCTGTCGCTCGCCCGGTGGTTTCCCACGAGGGAGCCGCCCGTCGAGGCGATGCGGGCGGCGGCGGATCGCGCGCTGGACGAGGGCCGTTCGTGACTTCGCTCGCGCGAACGCCTCGTCGTGGTTGGATCGGTCGACGGATCGCGGCGTCGTTCGATGCCTTGATCCCGGCCGCGTGCGTGACCTGCGGGAGGGGGCTGGCGGTCGACCTGCCGCCTCTGTGTGGGCTCTGCCGAGCTCGCCTGGGGACCCTGCCGGCGCCTCGCTGTCCGAGGTGCGCCGAGCCCCTCGGCTCACCGAGCGCCGGAGACCCTACGGTAGAGCGGTGCGGGACCTGCGAAGACTGGACCCCGAGCCTGTGCGCGGTCGAGTCGGCCGTCGCCTACGATCGGATCGGTGCGTCGGTGGTTCGCGGTCTCAAGTACGGAGGCTGGCGGTCGCTCGCGAGCGTGATGGCCGACGTCATGGTCGGCGGGTTTCGTCGAGTCGCGCGACGCCTGGAACCACCGGATCCCATCCTCGTCCCGGTGCCTACGACCCGAGCCCGGCTCCGCGAGCGCGGCTTCAACCAGGCGCTGGCGCTCGCGGTCGCATTGGCGGATCGCACGAGCTCGGATCTGGTAGAAGCGTTGCGACGACCCGGCGGCGGCGACTCCCAAACACGGCTCGCGGCCGCTCGGCGGGGGCACAACGTCGAAGGGCGGTTTCGAATGCTCGACGACTCGATCGAGGTCGATCGCGCGATCGTGCTCGTCGACGACGTGTTGACGACGGGCGCGACGCTCCGCGCCTGCGCGGATGCGTGCGCTCAGGCTGGATTCCGCTCCATCGGCGCAGTTACCTTCGCGCGCACGTTGCGACCGCTCGACGATGCGTTTCGCGAGCCACCGGAAGCGAACACGAGACCACGGTAGGGAAATCGATATGAGCGTCAGAGTTGCGATCAACGGCTTCGGACGGATCGGCAGGAACATCCTGCGAGCGGCCCTTCAGAATCCACGCGGTGACCTGGACTTCGTGGCGGTCAACGACCTCACGGACGCCGCCACGCTGGCACACCTGTTCAAGTACGATTCGGTGCACGGTCGTTTCCCGGGAGACGTGCGGGTGGAGGGGAACGAGCTGGTCGCGGGCTCGGAGCGTGTCCGGGTGCTGTCGGAGCGGGATCCGGCCGCGTTGCCGTGGGACGAGCTCGGCGTCGACATCGCGATCGAGTCGACGGGGATCTTCCGCGCGCGCGACCAGGCCAGCAAACACCTGGAGGCGGGCGCGAAGAAGGTCATCATCAGCGCGCCGGCTCCGGAGCCGGACGTCACCGTCGTGCTCGGCGTCAACGCGGACGACTACGACCCGGACTCGCACGACGTGATCTCGAACGCGAGCTGCACCACGAACTGCATCGCGCCCGTCGTGAAGGTCCTGCTCGATGAGTTCGGTTTCGAACGTGGCTTGATGACCACCGTGCACAGCTACACGAACGGCCAGCGGCTTCTCGATCTGCAGCACAAGGATCTGCGGAGAGCGCGCGCCGCCGCCATGTCGATCATCCCGACGACGACCGGTGCCGCCAAGGCGGTCGGCCTCGTCCTCCCGAGCGTCCAGGGCAAGCTCGACGGTATGGCGATGCGCGTCCCGACGCCGGACGTATCCATCGTGGATCTCGTGGCGACGGTCTCGAAGGAGACCTCGGCAGAGGAGCTCAACGCGGCGTTCTCGGCCGCGGCGTCCGGTCCCATGGACGGGGTGCTCGAGTACACGGAAGAGCCGCTCGTCTCGATCGACTTCACCGGTCACCCGGCGAGCTCGATCATCGACGCGCAGTCGACTGCAGTGATGGAGGGCAACCTCGTCAAGGTCATCTCCTGGTACGACAACGAGTGGGGATACTCGAACCGGTGCGTCGATCTCGCGAGCTTCATCGGCGCACGGCTCCCCGCGACCTCGGCCGCCTAGGCCGACCGAAGCGGGTCTCGTGACCCCCACGCTGCGCGACCTCCCGGTCGATTCGCTGGCCGGGAGCCGAGCGCTCGTCCGAGTGGATTTCAACGTCCCGCTCGCCGATGGTCGAGTGGCCGACGCGACGCGGATCGAGGCCGCGGTGCCGACCATCCGGTGGCTGCTGGAGCGCGGCTGTCGACCCGTGCTGCTCTCGCACCTCGGCCGACCCGGAGGCGTCCCGGACCCGGTCTTTTCCCTGGAGCCCGTCGCGAGCGCCCTCGCCGAGAAGATCGAGGCTCCGGTTCGCTTCGTCGATCCGTGCGACGGCGAGGAGGCGGTCTCCGCGAGCCGAAATCTCGAGAGCGGTGCCGCGTTGCTGCTCCAGAACACCCGCTTCTCGCCCGGGGAGAAATCGAACGATCCGGAGTTCGCGGCGCGCCTCGCCGCGCTGGGCGATTTCTTCGTCAGCGATGCGTTCGGGGCGCTGCACCGCGCGCACGCATCGACCGTCGGCGTCACGGAGCACCTGACGCCGTGCGCCGTCGGTCTCCTGGTCGAGCGCGAGCTCGAGGCGCTGGGCGCGCTCAACGACCCGGCTCGCCCCTTCGTGGTGGGGTTCGGCGGGGCCAAGATCAGCGACAAGATCGATCTGCTCGACGCGTTTCTGGAGCGCGCGGATCGGCTCCTCGTGGGCGGTGCGATGGCGAACACGTTTCTCCGGGCGCAGGGGCTCGGGACGGGTCGGTCGCTCGTCGAGGAAGACGCGGTCGAGGTCGCGCGCTCGATCCTCGAACGTGCCGGGCCCTCGCTGGAGCTGCCCCTCGATGTCGTCGTCACGACCGATCTCGGGGATCACGATGCGCGGGTCTGGGCGACCCCGGTCGATCGGATTCCCGACGAGGCTCTCGCGGTGGACATCGGACCCGAGACGCGCGCGGCCTACGAGGGTCGATTGGACGGGTGCGGCGCGTTCTTCTGGAACGGCCCCATGGGGTTGTTCGAGGACGATCGCTTCGCCTCGGGGACGTTCGCGCTCGCTCGTGCCGCGGCGTCGGCGACCGAGCGTGGGGCGTTCACGGTCATTGGCGGTGGCGACTCGGCCGCCGCGGTGCGGGCCGCCGGCCTCATGGATGACGTGTCGCACGTGTCGACGGGGGGCGGCGCTTCACTCGCGTTCCTGTCGACGGGAACGCTGCCGGGTATCGAAGCGCTCGGACCGTAACCGTTCGAATCGACGAGGAGAGTCGGAGTGTCGCCAAAATCCCCCGTGTTCGCCGCCAACTGGAAGATG
>JAKSCH010000054.1 GCA_022360695.1 Gemmatimonadota bacterium | reverse complement strand
GACGGACGACGATCGCGTCGCCTGCTTCATCTGCCTCGACATCCACCACGGCCTGACGCTGGACATCCCGGTCGACGCGCTCGTCCGCGCATCACGGCGTACGCCGGACGGCTTCCCCGTGCCGCCTTCGTCGTGGCTGCTGTTCCACGTCGTACAGAAGCTCTACTGGGAGGGCGTCCACACCTACGGACAGGGTCTGCACCAGTATGCGGATGTCGCTCGTCTGATCCCGCGCATGTCCGAGCGGGACTTGGAGGAGTGCATCGGTCTCCTGCGAGACTACAATTTGACGGCCGCCGGTCACTACGTGTTTCGCCGCGTGCCGCAGGAGATCGGTGACCGACTGCCCCGAGAGCTCGCGGACTTCGTGGAGTCCGGGAGCCGTCCGGAGGCCGACCGGACGCCGTCGGCACTCAACGACTTCGGCGACATGTGGCCGAAGCTGTTCGGCCATCGGTGAGGGGGTCGGATGAGTAGCGCGACCGCGGCGCTCACGACTTCCGAAACACCGCTCCGAACGCTGGGCCGATCCGGTCTCACCGTCTCCGAGATCGGCGTCGGCTGCTGGGCGATCGGGGGCCCGGACTGGAACGTGAACGACATGGGGTGGTCCGGGACGAACGACGCCGACTCGCTGGCCGGGTTGTTCCGCGGGTTCGAGCTGGGCGCGAACCACTTCGACACCGCGGACGTCTACGGGCACGGACATTCCGAGCGTCTGCTCGGCACGTTTCTCCGTGAGGTACCCCGGGACTCGGTCGTGATCGGCACGAAGACCGGCTACTTCCGTGGCACGGCGGTCTCGGCGTATCACCCGCTGCACATGCGGCACCAGTTGGAAATGAGTCTCTCCAACCTCGGCACCGACTACATCGACATCTACTATCTCCACAACTTTCACTTCGGGGTCGACGACGAGTTCCTCGAGTCGGCGATCGAGCAGATGCGCGCGTTCCGCGAGCAGGGCCACGTCCGTTGCGTCGGGATGCGCGGACCCCACCGGTACACGGCCGAGCGCGAGCTCGCGGACCGACCGCGCGGCGACAAGATCCGACGGTTTCTCGATGTGGCGGAGCTGGTCGAGCCGGACGTCGTTCAGCTGCGTTTCAACATGCTCACCCCACCCGCGAGCCGACGGGCCGTTTTCGACTGGGCCCGCGAGCGCGGCG
>JAKSCH010000473.1 GCA_022360695.1 Gemmatimonadota bacterium | reverse complement strand
GTCGAGGTATGGCCGGAGCAGAGTCGCGGCGCGGCTGAAGGGGTGCGCTACCGGTTCGTGTGGGACGCGCCCATTCACATTTCACCGCACAACAACGAAGCCGTGTACGTGGGGAGCCAGCACGTACATCGCACGACCAACGGCGGTCAGAGTTGGGACGTGATCAGTCCGGACCTCACGCTCAACGACCGGAGCCGGATGGGACCGTCCGGTGGACTCACGGGCGACAACATCGGCGTCGAGTACGCGGGCACCGTGTTCGGGATCACCGAGTCCCCGATCGAGGCGGGTCTCATCTGGGCTGGCACGAACGACGGCAAGCTCCACGTCACGCGGGACGACGGCGCGACCTGGACCGACGTCACGGCCAACGTGACGGGGCTCCCCGAGT
Source organism: Gemmatimonadota bacterium (assembly GCA_022360695.1). GTDB lineage: Bacteria > Gemmatimonadota > Gemmatimonadetes > Palauibacterales > Palauibacteraceae > Palauibacter. The sequence goes on along the minus strand of JAKSCH010000473.1, from coordinate 10,832 downwards.
GGATCGCCGTGCGGAGCATCGCGGCATCGCGCTACGAGGCGTGCACCGCGTACGTCGCGGCGGACGGTCACCAGGTCAACATCCGGGATCCGCACGTCTACCGCACGCGCGACTGCGGCGCGTCGTGGGACAAGATCGTCGATGGGATCCCGCCGAGCATGCTCAGCTACACGAAGGTGATCGTGGAGGACCCGGTGCGACCGGGTCTGGTCTACGTGGGGACCGAGAACGCGATCTACGTCTCGTTCGACGGCGGCGATCGATGGCAGCCGCTCCAGAACAACCTCCCGGCATCCCCGGTCTCCGGGATCGTGGTCCAGGAGCACTTCAACGATCTCGTCGTGGGCACGTACGGGCGCGGGTTCTGGATCCTCGACGACCTGACGCCGCTCCAGCAGCTGACGACGGAGATCGCCGCCTCGCCGTCGCACCTGTTCGCGCCACGCGATGCGTATCGGTTCCGGCCCATCACGCCGCCCTCGGTGCCGTACGACGATCCCACCACCGGCGAGGATCCGGAGTACGGCGCCTCGCTCAACTACTGGCTGGCGGCGCCCGCCTCGGAGACCCCGGAGATCGAGATCGTCGATGCCTCGGGTGCGGTCGTGCGCACGCTGGAGGGGACGAACCACGCCGGGATCAACCGCATCCACTGGGACCTCCGCGACGAACCCAACGATCCGATCCGGATGCTGACGTCGCCGCTCTACGCGGAGCACATCGCGGTCGGAGAAGAGGGCCGTCCGGCGCCGGGCGGTCGCCAGATCTCGATCCTGATGCCGCCGGGTCGGTATACCGTGCGGCTCACGGCGGATGGCCAGACGCACGAGCAGCCGCTCACGGCGATCAAGGATCCGCACTCGGCCGGCTCGGAGGCCGACATCGCCGAGCAGATCGCGTTCCTGCGCGAGGCGCGGGAGGGCGTCGTGCGGGCGGGAGAGGCCGTCGAGCAGGTGGAGCGGATCCGCGTCCAGCTCGCTACGCTGGCGCGCTTCGCGGAAGAGGACGAGCTGTCCGAAGCGATCGCGCGCGTCGGACGACAGCTCGAGGACTTGCAGTCGGTGATGGTCGATCTGCGTCTGACGGGGCAGGGTCAGGACGGCGTCCGGTTCGAGGCCAAGCTGCTCCAGAAGCTCGGGTACGTGACGGGCGGTCTGTCGGTGGCGGACTTCCCGCCGACGGATCAGGAGCGCGAGGTCCTGACGCTGCTACAAGAGCAGCTCGAGGAGCACCTGCGGAATCTCGACGCCGTGCTCGCCGGCGAGATCGCGGACCTGAACCGACTGCTCGAGGGATCCGGCATGATCATCGTCACGGACGAGCAGAGCTGATCCGGCCGCGACGCCGCACCCGCCCGACGAGTCGGGTCGCGGCGGCTATTGCAGGCGAAGCAGGAACAGCCCCTCGTTCGCGCTCGTGACGACGATCACGCCGCTGTCGAAGAACGGGTAGTTCGACCACGACCCCGCGAAGCTGACCGCGTTCGTGCCGGGCACGGTGTCGAAGAACCCGCGCTCCACCGGATCGTCGGGCTGCGTGATGTCGAGGACGCGAATCCCGAACGTGTAGTTCGAGTGGTAGAGCGTGGTCCCGTGGACGTAGAGGTTGTGGTCGATCGCCTCCGTCGGACCGAAGTGCTCGCCCGCGAGCACGGGGTCGTCGAGATCCTCGAGGTCCCAGATCAGGAGGCGGGTCCGCGAGACCGTCCCGCTGGCCTCGTCTCCCTCGTCGTTCTGATAGAAGTAGCGGTGGTCCTCCGAGAGCCAGCCCTGGTGCACGTACCCGACGTCCGGGTACTGGCCCGTGCCGAGCAGGAACGGGCTCGCCTTGTCCGTCACGTCGGCCGTCATGATGGCGGTCTCGTTCGAGCCGATGCAGATCTCCCGGCCCTGGTGCTCCGTGTCCGGTCCGTCGTAGACGACGCACTGGACGTCGTGCGTGTATCCGCCCCCGCCGAACCCGGTCCCGATCGCCGCGTAGCAGCCGGCGAACGCGGGGCTCGTGGCGTTCGAGAGGTCGATCATGTGCAGCCCGCCGCCGCACGTGTTCCCGCCGGAGTTGTTGCCGACGGAGTAGGCGAATCCCGTCGCTTCGTTGATCGCGATGTTGTGGACGCTGCTCACGCCCGTGTAGCGCCCGTCCTCGTCGAACTCCGTGAACTCGGTCACGCCGCGAAGACGGCCGAGATCGAAGATCTGAATCCCGTGCCCGGGCGCCCCGTCCGCGACGATGTAGGCGTGGTCCGCGTGGACCTTGATGTCGCGCCAGGGACTGGAGCCGGTCGGCGACGCGAGGCGGCCGATGGGGCTCGGGTTCCTCGGGTCGGACAGATCCACGAACGTGACGCCGTTGTCGCGGCCCACCAGCGCGTACTCGGCGCCGGTCGTCTCATCCGTCCAGCCCCACACGTCGTTCGTCTGCGCGAAATTGGAGGACCCCGGCTCCAGGTCGGCCAGCGCGATATGGGCGACCAGATCGACGGCGTCGCACGGGTATTGGTCGGCCATCCCCCCGACGCACCGAGCGGTGAAATTCGGGTCGACCGTATCGGGCTCGAGCGGGCCGTCGCTGCACGCGACGAAGAGCATGGCGATCGCGGGGAATCGTAGCCGAGATTTCATGTCCAAGGAACGCGTCCTGGTGTCTTCGAGTGACGGAATCGGCCGCCGACGCCGAGCACGATACGCGCCACGACGACCCAAGTGTACAGGGACCTGACGACTCGCGCCTGCCCGGCGTCACCCTCAGATTGCTCGCCCGCCGTATTTCCGAACTCGAGACGCGAGGACTCGACGCTGGACTCGTTCTGGAACGCCTGGGGACAGCCCGTCCTCGGTCTCATCGAGATCGGCCTCCTGTTGGCCGCCGTCTACCTGACCATCGCACAGTTCCGGCGCTCGCGCGCTTCTTCGTACATCGAGCGCTTCAACAGTCGCGACATGATGGAGAGCCGCGTGTCGGTCGATCGGTGGCTGCGCGAGAACGAGACCAGCGCCGACCGTCTGGCGGCGCTCGAAGACGACCCACGACTCGCGACCGAGGTCCGGCAGTTCGCGAACCTCTTCCAGGAGCTGGGCGCGGCGTACCAGCTGCGGGTGGCGCACCGCAAGACCGTCCGTCGGCTGTTCGACGCGTTGGTGGTCATGTACTGGGAGCGTCTCCGGTTCTGGATTCGCGAATACCGCGCGCGGGCGGATCCGACGTTGTACGCGCGGTTCGAGTACCTGTATGAAGAGCTGCGGTCGGACAAGAAGAGGAGCGCGTCCACGGCCGACTACGTGATCGCGTACGGCTCGTTGATGGAACCGACGAGCCTGGGGGCCGCGCTCGGTCGGGTGGTCGCCGAGGACGAGCTGATTCCGGCGACCCTGGCCAGCCACGAGCGGGGGTGGACGGTGGCCGACCGCGTGACCTTGTCGGAGGCCGAGGCGCCGACGCTCGCGGCCTTTCTCGACCTCGTCCCCAGCCCGGACGCCGAGACGCGCGTGCTCATGTTTCGGGCGCGGGCCGGCGACGTGACGCGTCTCCGACGACGCGAGAAACACTACGATCTGATCGATGTCACGCCGTCGGTCCGGCTCGCGAGCCGGGCGCCGCTCCACGCGGGAGCGCGCGCGCTCGTCTTCCTCGGGCGCGCCGAGCACCGCATCGACGCCTCGGCCGAGAACGTCGTGATCCTCCGCGGCTACCTGGATCGCGTGATCCGGGCGGCGAGGACGGCGGCCATCGATTGCGAGCGCGAGATCGAGGCATCGGCGGCTGCGTCGGGTCTCCCCATCGTCGAGGGCGAGTACGCCTTCGTCGATCCTGGCCAGGCCGCGTTGGTGTAATCGACCGCCTGGCTTCGCCGGCCGAAATCAGTGGGCGCTGTCGGTCGTCGGTCGCTCCAGCCGTAGCCATACCACGCCCGCGACGATCGACCCGGCGCCCACCCACTGGAGGGTCGTGAGGCGATCTCCGAGCACGAGCGCCGCGAGCGACAACGTCAGCGCCGGCTCGATCGTCGCGAAGATCGATGCGCGCGCGGGTCCGATCCATTGGATGCCGATCACGAAGAGCGTGATCGGTATCGCCGTCGACCAGACCGCGATCGCCGTGAGCAGGGCGACGGGCCGCGGCTCGAGCGGCACGGCCAGGCTGCCGAACAACAGACCGGACAGCGCGATGACCACGGCCGTGGTCGTGAGAAAGGTGGCCGTCCCCGCGATCCCCGGGACGTCGTGCATGGCGGAGTCGCTATGCACGACGAACGAAGCGAGCAGCGCCACCGCGAGGAGGATGAGAAGGATGCCCGGCACGTCGCCGCCGCCCACCCCGCTCGACACGGTCAGCGTGGAGCCGATCAACGCGAGCGCGAGCGCGGAGACGCGGCGCGAGCTCAGCGGCTCCCCGATCCAGACCCTCGCGAGCAGCACGGCGACGGCGGGCCAGGCGAAGAAGACGATCGACGCCAGCGAGGCCGATACGCGGTCCAGCCCGAGCATGTAGGCGAGCGAGTTTCCGGCGTACAGCGTCCCGAGCCCGATCAAGCCGAGCACCTGCCGCCGGGTCGGGAGCGACCTTCGGGCGGCGAGCACGAAGACCCAGATCAGCGCCGAGCCGAAAACGAACCGCCACGTGAGGAGGGGGATGACGCCCACCCCGGCCTCGAGCGCCAACTTCGCGAGGATCGGCAGCGACCCGTAGCCGAGCGACGAGATGAGCACGGCGAGCATGCCCTTGGTGACGGTCTGCATCACCGGAATCTAACCGGACTCGATGAAAAGACCGGCCACCCCGGGAGGGTGGCCGGTCGAAGCGGCTCGCGCCGCCGCCGGACGTATCGACCGGCGGTACGCGCGTCGTTTCCGTCGCCGAGGCTATGCGATGCGCGTCGGCTCGGCGGGGTGGACGGGTCAGCCCCTCACGAGCTCGATGCTACCGTTCACGGTTTGGAGCTCGATCTCGGGTCCCCCGCTCCCGATCTCGCCGGAGGCCGAGCGCGGGCCCCAGCGGCCGCGGATCGTCAACGGGAAATCCGTATCGATGTGACCGTTGACCGTCTCGATGTCGACGTCCGCGTTCGTCCCGCGCGGCAGCACGAGACGAATCCCGCCGTTCACCGTGTGGAACTTGAGCCGCTCGGAGGGCGCGGTGCCCATCCGCGCCTCGATCGAGCCGTTGACGGTGGTGGCCGACACGACGCCCTCGCTCTCGACCTCGATGCCCCCGTTCACCGTCACGGCCTTCACGTCGGCGGTGAGCCCGCGCGCCTCGACGTCGCCGTTGACCGTCATCGCCTCGAGCTCGACGCCGCTCGGCACTTCGACGACGAAATCGACGCGAACGTCGTTGTCGTTGACGTTCATCTCGTAGTCACGACCGCGCGCGCACCGATTCGGATCGCGGTTTCGTCGCGACGGGTAGACCGCGCAGATCAGCACGCCGCCGGCGTCCTCGATGACCTGAATGTCCACCGAGCTCGGGTCGTCGCGCCGGGCGGTCTTGGTCGCCTCTACCGTGACACGACCGCCGCGCGCCTCGCGCGCGATGATGCGACCGTTGACGCCCCGCACCGTGACCGCGTCGCCGCGATCCACCACGCCCTGCCACTCGAAGTCCTGAGCGGCGCCCTCCACCTGACCCGCCAAGAGCAGCGCCGAGGCGCCGCCGGCGATCGCCAGCGCACGTCGTACCGAGTTGAGCATCGTCCGTAGCCCTCTGTTCAGTTGCGCTCCGGGGATCGCTCGCCCGGGCGAATGAGAAAGATGTCTCCATCGAACGCTTCCAGGGTCACCCTGGAGGAGCCATCGCCGATCGTGAACTGCGACGCCCTCACGCGGCCGCCGCGAAACTGGACGGGAAACGAGGGGCGGACGGCGCCATCGAACGTCGAGATCGAGATCGACGCGCCGACGCCTTCCGGCATGGCGAACGTGATGTCCCCATCGTGCGTCCCGAGCGCGTACTCCCCGTCCGAGTACACCTCGCCGTCGTACCACACGTCCCCCGACACGGTCGTCAGCGTCACGGAACGGCAGTCGCCGTCGATCACGACGAGATCGCCATCGACGCCGTTCACCTCGACCGCGCCACGAACGTCGCGGAGCCACGCGTCTCCATCTCCGATGTGGACGTCCGCGTCACCATCGATGTCGAACAGCTCGACATCGCCGTCGACGGAGGCGATCCGGACGCTACGCGCGCCATCGACCTCGACATCGCCGTCCGCGGTCTCGACCGAGACGTCCCCCGACACATCGATGATCCGCACATCGCCATCCAGCCCGTGCACCGCGACATCGACATCGTGCGGCACCCAGAGCGACAGGTCGCCGCCGTCGTCCCAACGCCGACTCTGGCCGACGTGGATCACGCCGCCCGACTCGTACGCGAGGGCGGCTCGCGCTTCGCCGTCCATCAAGACCCGCGCCTCTCGACCGCGAACGCCCATGACGTTGATCTCGCCGTCCCGGTGTTCCACGACGATGCGGGCCCCGGGCGGCACGACGAACGTCGTGTCGTCGGCGGTCGGGCTCAGCGCCGACAGTGCCAGGAGGAGGACGGCTCCCGACATCAGCTTTGCGAAGCCAGCCGAACGGCGCGCTCGAGGAACTCCGACTTTCGCCGCAGCGTGTTCGCGACGTGGTCCTGGAGATACGGGTCGTCCGGCACTTCGAGCAGCGCGCGTCGCGCGTCCTCGATGGCGCGATCGATCGTCACCAGGGCGCGGCGCACTCGAGCCTCCGTTTGAGGTGGGAGCGATCGGGTCGGATCGAACAACGCTCGCTCCAGCTCGGCGATCGACCGGGCGTAGTACTCCGCGGTCCCCGGCTCCGGCGCGTCCGCGACCAGCCGCGCCGCGCCTTGGCTCGTCTCGACGCGCGCGATCGGCGACCCGGTGTTCGCTCGCGCCATCCAGGCGACCCCCGCCGAGAGCGAGGCCAGCACCACGGCGGCGGCGGCGAGCTGGGGGACCGAGAGGACGATGCGTCGACCGCGTCGCCGCCCCGCCCCTTCGATCGACCGCTCGCGATCCGCCTCGATACGCGACGCGATCGCCGGCCACAAGTCGTCCGTCGGCTCTCGGCTCGGCAGGTCGCGCGCACGCGCGGCGACCGCTTCGAGCTCCGTCAGGATCTGCGCGCAGTCCTCGCACGTCTCGAGGTGGCGTTCGACGAGCGCGGCATCGCTCGGGTCGAGCTCGCCATCGAGATACTCGGACAGCCGGTCTTGAAATCGATCAGTCGTCATGCGTTCAGGTGCTCCCTCAAAATCATCCGCGCCCGGTGGAGCTGCGACTTCGACGTCCCCGTCGTGATCCCCACCATCTCCGCGATCTCGCGGTGCTTGTACCCCTCGACGTCGTGGAGCACGAACACCTGTCGCGCCCCGTCGGGCAGCCGCTCGATCGCCACATCGAAATCGAGTCGAATCTCGGTGCCGTCGCGCCGCGCCTGGGCGCGACCGAGCGGTATCTCACCATCGGCGTACCGTTTTCGCTCCGTGCCGATCGTCCGCAGTCGGCCATAGCACAAGTTGACCGCCAGACGATAGAGCCACGATCCGAACGCCGCGTCGCCCCGAAACGTGTGCAGCTTCTGCCACGCCCGGACGAACACGTCCTGCGTGAGCTCGTCGGCGCGCTCCGCGCCGGCGAGCCGACAGGTGAGCCCATATACGCGTTGGACGTGCGCGCGGTAAAGGCGTTCGAACGCTTCCGCGTCTCCCGCCGCCGCGGCGCGCGCATCCGCCGCCTCGAGCTCGCGTCGCTCGGACGTTCCGTTTGGTTCGGTCAACCGAATCGCCTGATTCATCGTTCGGGCTTGAGACGCGTCCGTCACCAAAAAGGTTGGAGCACAACCTTCGGTCTTTTGCCCGCGTCCAACATGACGAGAAGGGTCGGCGCCTTTCGACCCCGAGACAAACAGACGGGAGGTCCCATGACCCGGTTTCGTTCGTTGATCAACGTCGCGCTCACGGTCGTCGTGGCGGGCGGCTCGGTTTCCTCGGCCGCGGAGGCGCAGGACCGCGATTGGTGCGAGTCGGATGATCGCGACGCTCGACGGTACTGCGAGGTGCGCGAGTTCACGTTGAGGGCCACCGGATCGCTCGAAGTCGACGCGGCTCCGAACGGTGGGGTGCGCGTCGAGGCCTGGGACGGGGACGAGGTGCAGGTGCGGGCGAAAGTCGTGGGCCGCTCGCGCGACGGATCCGCCCGCGCCGAGGATCTCGTCGATGAGATCACCATCTCGCGCTCGGGTCGCATCGAGGCGTCGGGTCCGCGGACCCGCGACCGGGAGAGCTGGTCGGTGAGCTATCGAATCCGGGTCCCCGCGTCGTACGACCTCGACCTCCACTCCACGAACGGAGGCATCGGCGTGGACGGGGTGTTCGGCGATCTGGAGCTCGAGACCACGAACGGCGGGATCCATCTCGACCACGTGGGCGGCGACGTGCGGGCGGAGACGACCAACGGCGGGTTGACCATCGAGCTCTCCGGGGACGAGTGGGACGGCGCGGGGCTCGACGCCCGGACGACGAACGGCGGGATCACGCTCGCGATCCCCGACGGATACTCCGCCGACCTCGAGACCGAGACCCGGAACGGCGGGCTGTCGATCGACTTCCCGATCACGGTCCGGGGTCGGATCGGCAAACGGATCGCCACGAGCCTGGGGCAGGGCGGAGCGCCGCTCCGCGTGGTCACGACGAACGGCGGCGTACGGGTCAAGCGGCTCGATTAGACCGCGCCTACACCTCCGTCGCGAGGTTGGGCTTGGTGAAGTGAAGCGCGACGCGCGGCGGCACTCCGGCACCGTCTCCCAGCGCCGCCGCCGCATCCCGGTAGGCTCGGATCTGTAGCGCGTAGTCGGCCGAGACCGCCTCGACCTCCTCGGCGGCGATCCGATGCGTCTTGAAGTCGATCACCCACGCGGCGCGCCCGTCGTCTCCCTCTCGCGGCTCTCCGAACAGCGAGGCTTGCTCGGGCGCGACCCCGCGAGCGGGCCGGTAGAGATCGAACGCGCCCTGCAACCACTCGTTCTCGCTTCTGTGCAGAAAACGGAGCTCCCGGTAGTGCTCGCCTTCGACGTACCACCGCCACGCGGGGCTCCGTACGACGTCCGCGATCTCGCGCTCGAGCGCCGCGCGGTACGACGCCCCGGGGGCGAGCGCCGACTCCAGATCCGCGAGGTCGAGCGAGGCGATCGTCTCGTCCAGTACGCGGTCCAGCTCCTCGGCGGCCGCGATGCGCTCGAGCACGCCGTGGATCAGCGTGCCACGCGTCTTCGCCGGGAGCCGGTCGCCCGCGGGCGGGAGAAAATCGTCGGGGTCGAGGACGCCGTGCAGATATCGTCGAGCCCACGCCTCGGGGTCCGCGTCGCGCATCATCCGCTCGGTCGCGCTGCCCACGATCCGCCGCGTACGCTCGGCGATGTCTCCGACCGAGTCCGGCCACTCGCACGGGTCCAGACCGTCGAGCCAGCGGAGGGTGACCGGAGGCGGGCCGAACGAGGTCTGGAACGAGCCCCCGCCACGACGGATGATGACGAACCCGTCGGCGGGGTCGGTTCCGTTGACGGGGGGCGAGCCCGGGGTGAAGAGGTCGAGCTGGTTGCGGCGCTCGCCGTCGAGCCCGAACGCGTCGAGCTGGCCGCCGGTCCCCGTTCGCTCGTCGTCGTCGGTCGCGTGGAGCGAGGCTCGCTCGGGCTCGGGGTCGTCCGCGGTCGCGTCCGACGTCTGGTGGACCTCGCGCGCGCTCTCGAGCTCGGGCGCGAGCCATCCCGCGAACCCGGTGAGATCCTCGTCGGCCGGGGCCGCGACGACGAGTCGATCGCGCGCCCGGGTCGCGGCGACGTAGAGCAGCCGCGCTTCCTCGGCGTTCTCCTGCTCGAGCCGTCGTTCCAGCGCGAAGGTCGCGCGCGGACCCCGCTCGGCCGCGCGCGGGAGCAGCACCGGACCCAGCGTAGGGTCGGTCCAGTGCGTGCCCACGAACCGACGCGCCTCGGCGAGCGGCGCCTGCGTGCCGACGAGGGCCACGATCGGCCACTCGAGCCCCTTCGCGGCGTGGATCGTGGACAGCGTCACGACATCGTCGCCGCTCGAGAACAGTCGCGCCTGCGGGATCCCGAGGTCTCGATCGCCCCATCGGTCCCACAGCGCGAGAAAGCGGCCCAACGTGAGGTGTCGATACTCGTCGAGCAGCGCACGGAACCGCTCGATGTTCGCCAGCGACTCCGATGCCCCTTCCCGGATCAGCAGGTGCAGCCGGTAGCCGGTCCGGGTGAGGAGCGTCTCGAGCACCTCCGCGTGGTCCACCCGATCGGCCAGTCGCTGGGCTTCCGCCATCGCGCCGAGCCCATCGCGGAGCGCCGCGCGCTCGATCTCGCCGATTCGAGCGCTCTCCGGCGCCTCGAACCACGACTCGCGGCCGGCCTCCGCGTCGTCCAGAAACGACGCGGCCTTGTCGAGCAACGATCGCGCGCCGTCCGTGGCGCGGAGCGAGATGCGGACGAGGACCTCGTCGCGGAGACCCACGAAGGGGGAGCGCAAGAATGCGAACGCCCGCAGGTCGTCGTAGCGATCGTCGATCAGACGGAGCGCCGTGACGAGGTCGAGGACCTCCTGGCCTTCGGCGAGCCCGCTGGTGGCGGTGTTGAAGAACGGTACCGCGTAGGATCGTAGCGCGGGCTCGAGCGCCGCGAGGTCATCGTTGCGGCGCGCCAGGATCGCGATGTCTCCGGCGCGGCAGCCTCTCGTCGTGTCGTCGTCCGGGTCGACGACCGAGCCGTTCTCGAGCAAGTGCTTCAGCCTGGACGCGACCCGTCTCGCCTCCTCCTCGCGACGATCGT
>JAKSCH010000522.1 GCA_022360695.1 Gemmatimonadota bacterium | reverse complement strand
CGTCATCGGCGTCGGCGCGGTGCTCGTCGCCTGCGCGCGGGCCGGTGACGACGAGGCCCGGCCAGCGGTCGCGTCGGGCGACGCGGTCGCCGATAGCTGCTCGGTGTGGACCGAGTACCGCGGGCTCCTGGGGGAGGGAAGCCCGAAGATCCGCCGCGACGGGGACGAGGTCTTCGTTTGGGCGGGCGGAGATCCGGACGGACCGGGCGCCGAGTGGTACGAGTTCACCGGCGCGCCCATCGACCCCGTCGAGCTCCAGTACGGGATCGGGCGGGACCGGATCCCGTCGATCGACGTGCCGCTGTTCGTCCCGCCGGACGACCCGCGTCTCATGGGTCTGCCCGTGAGTCCGTACCGGCGTTGCGAGCGCCCGACGACGCCCGGAGAGATCATGGTGATCGGGTACGTGGCGGGAGGCACCGCGCGCGCCTACCCGACCGCGCTGCTCGATCGTCACGAGGTCGTCAACGAGACGTCGAACGGCAAGCCGTTCACGGTCGGGTGGTGACCGCTCGCGAATCTGGCCGTGGTGCACGGCCGGGAGCAGGACGGTGAGACGTTCGAGTTCGGTGTCAGCGGGTACGTGTACCGGAACACGTTCCTGCTCTACGATCGTCCGACCCGGAGCTTGTGGTACCCGCTCGACGCTGAGCGGTGGACGGCGATCTCCGGCCCACGGCGGGGCGACGTGATCCCGTTCATCGAAGAGCCGGGCGTGATGCCGCTGCGCGAGTGGCTCGAGCTGCACCCGACCTCGACAGTGCTGCTCGGGGACAAGCGCGAGCTCGGCGAGGCGTAGGCGCCGCTGTCGTGAGGCGGGCGGGCGCTCGAGCGACCCGCCGCTCGCCTACGGCTCGCCCCGAGCCACCCGCGCGATTTCGATCGTGCTCACCTCGCCGCACTCGCTCGTCTCGGCGTACCGCCCCTCGACGGTCACCATCTGCCCGGGCCTGAGGTCGTTCGGCGCCTCGCGCAGCGCGTACAGATAGCCGTCGCCGTCGCGCATGGTCGCGCAAGGTCCGCCCTCTTCGGTGATCAGACCGCGTCGTTGAACACGGCCGGCGCCGTCGGTCACGTGGAAGGGGTGCGATAGCCCCGTGGGGCTGAAGTTCCCGTTGAAGATGATGACGACGAGCGGCTTGTCCCACGTCGCGCCGTCGGGGATCCGCACCGAGGCGGTCACCTCGCCGAACTCCGTCTGGGTGCCTTCGCCCAGCGCCTCGAACCCGGCTCCGGTGGAGCCGACGCCGACGTGGACTCTGGCCTGGAGCGGCAGGTTCTCGGTGTAGACGGAGACGAGCGTACCGGGCGGTCCGCTGAGCGGCGTGACGGATTGGATCAGCCGGAGCGAGTCCGGCGCCTGCGCGCTCAGCGGCCCCGCGACCGAAACGAGCAACGTGGCGCCGAGGACGAGCGCCCCCGTCGGGGCCCTTGGCCGAAGGTCTCTCACGAGCATCTCCCCTCGCCAACGTCGAACACTGCCTACAGTCTCAACATACCGCGCTCGTCGGCCGGCGACGACTCCATCGCGCGGCGGGCCGGCTCCGATCGTCTTGTCGAGCGCATCGAGCGCGTCTACGGTGTCTCCTCCCTCGTCAATCCGGAGGATGCATGAGATCGTACCGACTACTCCTCGTCGCCGTTACCGTGGGTCTCGTCCTCGCGCCGCCGGCTGCGACCGCCGGTCAGGACATCCCATCCCCCGAAGCGTTCTTCGGGCACGAGATGGGCGCCGACCGACAGCTCGCGGGCTGGAATCGACTGGTCGAGTACTACGACACGCTCGGCGCGCTGAGCGATCGGATCCTCGTCGATCGTGTCGGCGAATCGACGCTGGGGAACCCCTTCCTGATCATCTACGCGTCGTCGCCGGAGAACCTCGCGAACCTCGACCGCATCCAGGACATGAACGATGTCCTCACGGATCCGCGCGGTCACGATCGGGCGGCGATCGACGCGGCGATCGAGAACGGGAAGGTGATCTTCGTCCAGGGATACGCGCTGCACTCGACCGAGGTCGCGGGGAGCCAATCGGCCGCCGAGGTCATGTATCACTTCGCGACGCGAGACGACGCGGCGATGCGGGAGATCCTCGACGAGACCGTCTCCATCATCGTTCCGGGCATGAACCCGGACGGGGTCGACATCGTCACCGATTGGTACGACCGCTGGGTCGGAACGGACTACGAGGGGTCGGGGCCGCCGGAGCTGTACCACCACTACATCGGGCACGACAACAACCGCGACGCGTTCATGCAGAACACGGTCGAGTCGCAGTACGTGGCCGACATCCTGTTCCGGGAATGGGTCCCGGCCGCGTTCATCGATCACCACCAGATGGGCGCCTACACGGCGCGGATCTACGTGCCGCCGTACGCCGAGCCGATCCGGCCCGAGGGCGACCCGCTCGTGTGGCGCGAGATGGCGTGGTACGGCGCGCACATGGCGTACAAGATGGATGAGGCCGAGCTCGAGGGCGCGATCGGCTCGGCGATCTACTCGGGGTGGGGCCACTTCGGCTTCCACTGGATCACCCCGTTCCACAACATCGCCGGGATGCTGACCGAGTCGGCGAGCGCCCGTCTGGCGACGCCTCTGTACGTGCACCCGGACCAGCTCCGCGGTTCGCGCCAGCTACCGGAGTACGAGCAGCAGACCACGTTCCCGAACCCGTGGGAAGGCGGTTGGTGGCACGTCCGCGACATCGTAGAGCGACAGGTGGTCGCGACGTTCTCGCCGCTCGAGCTGGCCGCGACGAACCGCGCGACGGTGCTGCGGAACGCCTACAACAAAGCCGCGAGACAGACCGAGCGCGGTCTGCACGGAGAGGTGAAGGCGTTCGTCATCCCGAGCGAGCAGCACGATCCGCTCACGATGCGGAAGCTCGTGAACAAGCTGCTGCTGCAAGGGATCACGGTCGATCGCGCCACGAGCGAGTTCGCCCACGAGGGACGCGTCTACGGCGCGGGCACGTACATCGTCTCGATGGCGCAGCCGAAGCGGGGCGTCATACGCTGGTTGCTGGGGCAGACGAACTACCCGGACAACAGCTACACGCGGAACCGGGACGGCGATCCGATCCGGCCGTACGACATGTCGACCGACAACCTGGCCGAGTTCATGGGCATTCGTGTCGACCCGGTCGGATCGCCCGTGGAGGCCGCCACGATCCGCGTCGCGACGCTCCTCGATCCGGACGGCAGCGTGACCGGGGGCGCGAACGGATACGTGCTCGACGGTCGACTCAACGACTCGTTCGAGGCCGTGAACCAGCTCTTCGCCGCGGGGACCGCGGTGCGTCGCGCGCACCGGGCGGGCGATGGGTTCCGACAGGGTGACTTCATCGTCGGTCCCGACGCGTCCGAGCCCGTCCTCCGGGAGATCGCGGGGGATACCGGCGTCGACTTCGTCGCACTCGACGCCGATCCGTCGGGCGCCACGTATCCCCTCTCCGCGCAGCGGATCGGGATGTATCAGCGCTACTACGGTGGCAACATGGACGAGGGCTGGACGCGGTGGCTGCTGGAGGACTTCTCCTTCCCGTACACGACGATCATGGACGAGGAGATCCTCCGAGGAGCCCTGCACGAGCGGTGGGACGTGATCATCCTACCGCACGACTCGCGCGCCATGATGGTGGAGGGGCGAGACGACCCCACGATCCCCCCCGACTATAGAAGCGGATTCGGCGAAGCCGGCGTCGCCGCGCTCGATGCGTTCGTCGAGAACGGCGGCACGCTCGTGACCTTCGCGAGAGCCGGCGAGCTCGCCCTCGCGGACCTGGATCTCCCCGTGCGAGACGCGGTCGAAGGTATGTGGGGCAACGAGTTCTGGGCCCCGGGGTCGACGCTCCACATCGATGTCGACACCAGCCACCCCTATACCTGGGGGATGCCCGAGAAGGCCCTCGCGGCGTACCTCGCCGGTGGCCAGGTGTACGAGACCGTCCCGGGTCCACGGAGCTCGAGCGTGCGCCGTCTCGCCACGTATCCGGACCGCGACATCCTGCAAAGTGGTTGGCTGCTGGGTGAGGAGTCGATCGCGAACAAGGCGGCGATCGTCGCGGTCGAGAAGGGGCAGGGCACCGTGCTGATGCTCGGGTTCCGGGTCCAGCACCGCGCGCAGACGCACGGCACCTACAAGCTCCTGTTCAACGCCCTCATGGAGCCTCCCTCCGAGGGCGACGCCATGGCCGCCGGGGGCGGTTGACGATCGGCGATGAGCGTCGGGCCCGCGTCCCGTCCGAGGATGGACGCGGGCCCCGACAGCTCTCGTAGGGAACTAGGGAACCAGCTCCGGCTGACGCTTCTTGAGGACGAACAGCCCCTCTCGCATGCTCGACACGATGATGTTGCCGGACTCGAAGAAGGGGTAGTTGCTCCACGAGCCCGCGAAGCCCGGCGT
>JAKSCH010000425.1 GCA_022360695.1 Gemmatimonadota bacterium | reverse complement strand
GGCGTGCACAGCGAGCACCTCGGCTACGTCCTCGCCGAGATGCAGTTCCTACAGCGGGCTTATCCAGGAGCGGTCTGGTGAGCGAGGCGGCCAGAAGCGCTCTAGCCACGCGCCCCGCGATCGAGCAGGTCTGGGAGTGGCTCGCCGAGGTTCCCGACCCGGAGATCCCGGTTATCTCGGTGGTCGATCTCGGAATCGTCCGCGACGTGGCCTGGGAGGACGATACCCTCGTGGTCACGGTGACGCCGACCTACTCGGGCTGCCCCGCCACCGGGGTCATTTCGCTGGAGATCGACCGGAAGCTGCGCGACCGCGGGATCGGCAAGCTGCGCCTGGCGCAACGCCTCTCGCCGGCCTGGACCACCGCCTGGATCAGCGAGACCGGGCGCGGCAAGCTGCGCGCCTACGGGATCGCGCCGCCGCTCGACGGCGCCGCGGCCGGGACCGCTGTCGCCTGCCCGCGCTGCGGCTCGGCGACGACAGAGCGGATCAGTCAATTCGGCTCCACGCCCTGCAAAGCGGCCTATCGCTGCGTCGATTGTCTTGAGCCCTTCGACTATTTCAAACGCATTTAGCCTAACCCGGAAAAACTTCATGGCGCAGTTCTATCCGCTTCGCGTAACAGGCATCCATCGAGAAACGCGCGACTCCGTCGTGCTCACCCTCGAGCCGCCGGCGCAAAACAAAGACGATTTTAAATTCATTCAAGGGCAATATCTAACGTTTCGGCGAGACTTTGACGGCGAAGAACTGCGCCGGTCATATTCAATTTGCGCCGGCCGTCATGAAGGCGTTTTGCGCGTCGGGATTAAAAAAGTGGACGGCGGTTCATTTTCCACGTTTGCGAATGAAGCGTTACAGGCCGGCGACACGCTCGAAGCCATGAGGCCGACGGGCAATTTCCATGCGCCGTTGGAGCCTGAGAAAGCCCGCCGTTATCTTGGCTTCGCCGGCGGCAGCGGCATTACGCCGATCATCAGCATTATCAAGACGGTGCTTGCAGCAGAGCCCGCCTCTACGTTTACGTTGGTTTACGGCAATCGGTCCTTAGGCGCGATCATGTTTCGTGAAGAGCTGGAGGATTTAAAAAACCTCCATATGGGCCG
>JAKSCH010000365.1 GCA_022360695.1 Gemmatimonadota bacterium | reverse complement strand
GCCCAGTGGCACTACCCCTTCGAGAACCACGAGACGTTCGAGGCGCAGTTCCCCGCCGACTACATCGCGGAGGGCGTCGACCAGACGCGGGGCTGGTTCTACTCGCTGCTGGCCCTGTCGACGATCCTGTTCGACCAGACGCCGTTTCGATCGGTCGTGGTCAACGACCAGGTGCTCGACGCGAAGGGACTCAAGATGGCGAAGTCCCGCGGAAACGCCGTGGATCCGTGGGAGGCGCTCGACGCCTACGGAGCCGATGTGACGCGCTTCTATTTCATGGCGGGCTCGAACCCCTGGGTTCCGAAACGCTGGGATCCCGCCGCGCTTCGCGAGACCGATCGAAAGCTCTTCGCTACGCTCCGGCATACCTACCGGTTCTTCGCGCTGTACGCGAATGAGGAGTCGTGGTCGCACGATGCGCCGTCCTCCGACGTCGGCGCGCGACACGATCTCGATCGTTGGATCTTGGCGCGGCTCGACGCGACGGTCGAGGCGGTCCGGGTCGCGTTCGATGGCTTCGATCTGACGACCGCGGCTCGCCGGATACAGGAGTTCACGTTGGACGACATGTCCAACTGGTACGTGCGCCGGAGTCGGGATCGCTTCTGGGCGACCGGCCCGACGGCAGAGGCGGGGGTTTCGGACGACGCGTTCGCTACGCTGCACGAGTGCCTGGTCACGACGAGCCGACTACTGGCGCCGCTGGCACCGTTTCTCTCGGACTGGCTGCACCGATCGCTGACCGGGGCATCGGTCCACCTCGCGGACTTCCCCGAGACCGGAGCACGCACCGAGCCGGAGCTCGTCGTCACGATGCGGGATGTCCGGCAGTTGGCGACGCTGGGCCGGGCGGCGCGCGAGGAGGCGGGGGTTCGCACCCGACAACCGCTCGCAGCGCTCCACGCCGTAATTCCCGATGGGAGAACGCTTTCCGAGCCCATGTCCGACCTGCTCGCCGACGAGCTCAACGTCAAACAGGTTGTGCTGCTCGGCGAGTCCGGCGATCTTATAAGGCTGTCTGCGAAGCCGCGGTTCGGCGTCCTGGGCCCGAAGCACGGGGGCCGGACACCGACCGTGGCGAAGGCGCTCGCGGCGCTCGAAGGCGAGCCGTTACAGCGCCTTCGGGCGGGTGAGTCGGTCGAGATCGAGGTCGACGGAGAGCGAATCTCCGTGGACCCGGAAGACGTTTCGGTGGTGGAGGAGGCGCAGACGGAGCTCGCGATGGCGAGCGGCGGCGGGTACGTGGCGGCGCTCGACACGGATCTGAGCGACGAGCTGCTGACCGAAGGAAGGGCCCGCGAGATCGTCAACCGCGTCCAGCGCCTCCGACGCGACGCGGGACTCGAAGTGGCGGACCGCATCCGACTCGGGATCGCCGGTGCCGAGCCGGTGGAGCGGGCGGCGACGGAACATACGGGGTATATCGCCGGAGAAACGCTGGCGGTCGAAGTCCTGGTTGGTGAGGGGGAGGTCGGGGGACTCGATCTCACGACGGTCGAGATCGACGACCTCTCGGTAACGATCGGCGTCGAGCGCATCGCGGGATGACGCTGGAGATAGAGCGACGAGTCCGGGGGGGCTTCGTCGATGGATGGTGAGCGATGAACAAAAAGCAACGGGAGCATCTCGAGAAGCGCCTGCTCAAGGAGCGCTCGCGGGTCACCAAGGAGCTGGGCCACTACGACGAGTCGTTCTCCAACGAGGAAGGATCGAACGGAGAGCTGTCCGCGTACAGCTTCCACATGGCCGACCAGGGCACGGACGCCATGGAGCGCGAGAAGGCTTTCTTGTTCGCCAGCAAAGAGGGGCGACTCCTCTACCACATCGACGAGGCCCTGAGACGCTTGTATCGCACCCCCACACAGTTCGGGAAGTGCGAGGAGTGCGGTGCCGCCATCAGCTTCGAGCGGCTGGACGCGCTCCCACACGCGCGGCTCTGCATCAAGTGCAAAGAGAAAGAGGAGACCGGTGCCGCCGGCTGACACGCCGGGCACAGGGGCGCACGAAGCTTCCGCGGGCGGGGGCGACGAGAAGAGTCTCCTCCGGACGCGGATCGCGCTGACGGCGATCCCGATCGCGATCGTGCTCACGCTCGATGTCATCACGAAGGCGTGGGTCGTGCGCACGTTCGATCTGTACGAGCAGACGCCCGTATGGGGCGACTTCTTTCGCTTCACGTACACGCACAACCGCGGCGCCGCGTTCGGGCTCGACATCGGCGAGCATTCGCGGATCTTCTTTCTGATCCTGTCGTTGATCGCGCTCGGCGTGCTCATCGCCATCTACCGCCAAACGCCCTCATGGGACCGTCTGCGGGTCTTCGCCCTCTCGCTCGTGGCGGGAGGCGCGCTCGGAAACATCTGGGATCGCATCCGGATCGAGCGAGGCGTGATCGACTTCCTCGACTTCGGGATCGGGGCGCACCGGTTTCCGGTGTTCAACATCGCCGATACCGCGGTCACGATCGGGGCCACGCTGCTGCTGATCTCCTTCTGGCTGGAAGGCAAGCGACAGATGCCGGAGTCGGCGGTGGAGACGGCCGACGCCTGACGACGCCCCTTAGCCGCACTCCGAGGTTGTCGATGAGCGGGGATCCGCGGGTCGACGGATCGGGCGACGAGCGGCTTCACATGCTCTCGGTCGACGAGCCGACCACCGATCGACTGGATCGATATCTGTCCGCCGTCCTCTCGATGAGCCGTACGCGCATCGCGCGGCTCATCGTCGACGGACACGTGCGCGTCAACGGCGACTCGCCACGCAAGCGCTACGCGCCGCAGGTCGGCGATCGGATCGAGGTGACCGTGCCCCGTCTCGCCGCGACCGCGCCCGAGCCCGAAGACATCCCGATCGTCATCCGACACGAGGACGACCATCTGGCGGTCATCGAGAAGCCGTACGACCTCGTCGTCCACCCGGCCCCGGGGCATGCCACCGGCACGCTCGTCAACGCACTGCTCTTCCACCTCGGTCGGTTGTCGTCGATCGGCGGCGAGCGACGCCCGGGGATCGTGCATCGCCTCGACAAGGACACGACCGGTCTCATGCTGGTGGCGAAGCGGGACGAGGCGCACCGGAGCTTGGCGGCCGCTCTGGCCCGTCGTGACATCCGACGTGGCTACGTGACCGCCACGTGGGGACACCACGAAGCGGCACGCTTCACGATCGATCAGCCGATCGGCCGCGACCCCCGCGACCGCAAGCGCATGGCCGTGAACGCGGACGGTCGCCGCGCGGTCACGCACGTGAAGCGGCTCGAGCGGTGGAATTCGGCCGATCTGCTGGCGATCCGTCTCGAGACGGGGCGCACGCACCAGGTACGGGTCCACCTGGCGACCGCGGGGCACCCGATCGTCTGCGATCCGATCTACGGAGCGCGTTGGGAGCGTGGCTTCGGAGGGGCCGGAGGGCGTTGGGCGGCGGAGCTGGCTCGGCGAACGGGCCGTCTCTTTCTCCACGCCGCCTACCTCTCGTTCGAGCACCCCGTGACCGGTGAGGATCTCACGTTCTCGTCGTCGCTCCCGGAGCGTCTCGCTCGCGCCGCCGAATGGGCGCGCACGACGTCGTGAGACGTCGTCTCGCGCGGGCGTACGGGCGCCGGCGGGGTGTCGTACTCGTCTGCGCGATACTGGGGCTCACGGCGCCCGCCTCGGCCACGGAGGCACATTTCGGCCGAGCGCCCTCGACGGCTCGCACGGCCGACCTCGACGCCGCCAACCTCCAGGAGCGGGCGACCGAAGGCTGCACCGAGCTCGTCGAGCAGAACCTGCCGGGGACGCGGATATGGCTCGCGGAGCCGGATCTCGCGCCGGTGGCACGCCTGCTCTCCGAGCACCGATCGACCGCGACGCCGTTTCCAGGGCTCCCTTCGGAGGCGACGGGGCCGCGGACGCGGATCGTCCTCGTCCGCGATCTGGCGTGTCTGTCGGAGCTGGGATTCGGGAGCGCGCGGCCCGATTGGGTGGCGGGTGTGGCCTACCTTACGGAGGGCGTGATCGGTCTCCGCGTCGCGCGCGCGGGCGCCTCGATCCCCGAGACCGCCGTCGTGCTTCGGCACGAGCTGGCGCACCTGGCGCTCCACCGGGCGGCCGCCGGCCGCGCGCCGCGCTGGCTGCACGAGGGCTACGCCCAGCTCGCCGCCGGGAGCTGGAACTGGGAGGAGGCGTGGCGCCTCCGCTGGACGTTCCTGGCGGGAAGTCGAGCGCAGCTCGACGGCGTGAGCTTCCGATTCCCGCGCGACCCCGCGGGGGCACAGCTCGCGTATCAGCTCTCCTACACGGCCGTCCGGGAGATGTGGGCGTTGGCGGGGGAGCGCGGGTTCTCCGCGTTCGTGCGGGCACTGGCCGAAGGGGCCTCCACGGACGACGCGTTCCGTCGCGTGTTCGGCCTCACGGAAGCCCAGTTCGCGGGTCGGTGGCAACGCACGATCGCCAGCCGCTACGGGATCCTCCATACGTTGTCGCGAACCGCCGTCTTCTGGGCGGGTATCTCGGTCCTGTTGATCTGGGCGGGGCTGCGGCGCCGGAAGATCCGTCGCGAGCGGATGGCTGCCCTGGTCGAAGCCGATCGGCGGGAGGCCGCACGTGCCGCCGAGCTCGGTCTCGACGTTGACGCGGATCTGGACCACGTCTAAGGTGCCCGGATGAGCCAAAAGAAGAGTGATCGGAAGGACACGACCGAGGGCGGGCGCCCCGCCTCCACCGCCCGGGCGTTCGGGTTCGGCGTATCGAACTACGCGATCTTCATCGCGGGGGTGGGCTCGATCGTTCTGGGATACGTCCTGCTCGATCGAGGCTCGGTAACGGCGGCCCCGCTCTTTCTGATCTTCGGCTACGCCGTCCTGCTCCCCGTCGGTCTCATGCTGGGGTGGCGTCGCCTCGGCTAGGCCGAGCCCGCAGCCACACGCTCCCATGGCGCGAGTCTGCCTGCTCGTCTTCTTCTTCCTGTCGGGCATCAGCGGTCTCATCTACCAGGTCGGGTGGGTTCGGCAGGCATCGCTGACGTTCGGCGTCAGCGTGTACGCGTACAGCGCCGTGCTGGCCGCTTACATGATCGGGCTCGCGCTCGGCTCCTATCTCATGGGACGACGGATCGATCGCAGCGCGCGACCGTTGCGCGCCTACGCGCTCGTCGAGGTGGGGATCGGCGGGCTCGCGGCCGTCTCGCCCTTCGTGTTGTCCTCGCTCGACGGCTTCTACGCCTCGGTGAACCATGCGCTCGAGCCCGGGCTCGGTCTGCTGACGCTGCTCAGGCTGGCCATGTCGATCCTCCTCCTGACGCCGATCACGACCCTGATCGGGGCGACCCTCCCGATCATGAGCCGTCTGTACGCGAACCGCGGCGGGCGGGTCGGCGGAGACATAGGGCGTCTGTATCTCGTCAACACGGCGGGAGCGGCGCTCGGCTGTCTCGCCGCCGGGTTGTTCCTCATCCGGACGCTCGGGTTGCGCGAGACGATCCTCCTTGGCGCGGCGCTCAACCTGCTGGTCGCCCTCGGGGCCCTCGCGCTCGCGCGTTTCTCACGCGAGTCGATCGGAACCGACGCGCCGGTCGGGGAGGGAGCCGCCGTCGAGCCGACCCCGGCCGAGCCGACGGCCGAAGACCCCTCGCCCATCGAAGTCCCAGGGACGGTGCTCTCGCCGCCGGCGCTCCGCTTCGTCGCCGTCGCCTACGCCGTCTCGGGGTTCGTCGCGCTGTCCTACGAAGTCGTGTGGGCCCGCATCCTCTACATCCACACGTCGCACGCCGTGTACTCGTTCTCGCTGATGCTCACGATGTTTTTGAGCGGTCTCGCCATCGGGAGCGCGGTCGGCGCCCGGTGGCTGCGAAGGCGTCAGGGCACGCTCGTCCAGTTCGGGCTTCTCCAGCTCGCGATCGGCGTCGCGGCCGTGGTCGTGCTGCTCGTGTTCGCGCGGCTTCCGATGCTCCATGTCGACGATCTGATCGGCGACTACGGCGTGCGGTACGAGCTTTCGATCGCGTTCCTCACGCTGTTTCCACCGGCGCTGCTGATCGGATTGCTCTTCCCGGTCGTCGCGAGCCTCTACACGAGCGAGCGCGCCGCACAGGTCGGGCTTCGCATCGGCTCCATCAACGCCTACAACACCATCGGCGCGATCGCCGGCTCGCTCGCCGCGGGGTTCGTGCTGATCCCCCTCCTCGGTCTTCGCGACACGACGCTGGCGCTCGCGGCCGTGAACTTGGGACTCGGGGCGCGAGCGCTGTGGCTGCCCGCTGCGGCCTCGCCCGTCCGTTGGCTACCCGTACCGGCTACGCTTCTGACCGGCGTCGGGGTGATCACGATGCCACCGGGTCTATATCTCGGGTCCTACTGGGAAGAGGCGGATCGGGTCGTGTTCTACGACGAGGGGGCGGAGACCACGGTCGCCGTGCTCGACTATCCGGAACGCGATTTCAAGATCTCGTTCGTCAACGGTCGCGATGAAGTGCCGACGGACGACATCAGCATGCGCGCCTTTCGGCTGCTCGGTCACCTGCCCCCGCTCATCCGCCCGCAAGCCGAGAACGCGCTCTTCCTGAGCTTCGGAAACGGCATCGCCACGGGGACGTTGAACACGCACGAGATCCCGACGATCGACGCCGTGGACCTCTCACCGGAGATGATGCGCGCCGCCGAGCTCTACTCCGTGGAGAACTACGACGTCCTGCGGAGTCCCCGACTCACGCTCCACGTCGAGGACGCGCGCAACTTCCTGCTCAAGAGCGCCGAGCGGTACGACATCATCACGACCGACGCCACGCACCCCGCGAACGCGAGCAGCTGGGCGCGGTTCACGCGGGAGTTCTACGAGCTCGTGCGGTCACGGCTCGCGCCGGACGGCGTGTTCATGCAGTGGGTGCCGATCCACGGGCTCGAGGAGGACGACTATCGCACGATCCTCCGGACCGCCGCCGAGGTGTTCCCCGACATGACGCTGTGGTCGACCGGGGGGCCACATAGTTACATCGTGGCGCCGATCGAGCCGCTCACGCAGGCGAGGTTCGACGCGGTGCTCGATCGGGCCTCGCTCAACCCCCGCGTCACCGCCGACCTCGGGGATCGGGCCGCGATGGGTGGATACCTCGCGATGTCGGGTCGGGCCCTGGCGCGCTATCTGGGAACGGGTCCGATCGCGACGGACAACGACGCGTTTTTCATGCCGATTCGCTAGCCAGCGTGTTCGCCGGTCGGCACTCGGCGCGCGGGCCTCTCTCGCGTCACCACGAGCCGCGACGCGACGGACCTATTCGAGGCCGCCCCTGAAGCCGCCAGCGAGACCACGCTCCGGGTCTCGAAGCTCCACATTGGGCTGTTGAAGGGACGGAGTGCACGGCAGTGGGCTGGCCCAGCACCGGCCGTCGAGCCGAGGACGGAAGTAGCGTAGGTTCCCGGCACTGTCCGCTGCGACCGGCACCTCCGGGATGGCGTCCGGTCGGAGCCATCCGATGCGCTCGAGGCGCACCACCCGCCGCAGATCTCCCCGCAACAACGCGCCGGGATTGACGATTGGCTGACTGGTCAGCAAGAAGAGCGCGCCGGCGAGCGTACACGCGACGATGCTCTTCGTGTGCGTGAGTCGCTTTCGGATCCACGGAATACGATCGCGTCCAGAGTTCTCGAGCCGCGCCGAGATCGCCGCCGCACCCAGCGCGAAGACGATCGACGGAATGACGTACACGTACGGCCGCAGGAAGCGGTCGATCGGTGCTCCGTATAGCGTAATGGCGATTCCCGCTCCGGCCATTGCCACGGCCCACCTGGCGCCTCCGCCGATCCGGGCTCTCGGGACCGAGAAGACGACGATCGAACCGACGATGGATACCTGAAGCGCGGGGAACGCGCGGACTCGATCTATCAACCAATCGAGCGGCCCCGCGTCGACCGGAGTCGAAGCGCCCCCCCAGCGTGTCACCGTTTGCAGGAGCTCGCCGTAGTTCGAGTGCGCCGGATCGACGGCCCAGTCGACGGGGAGGCAGAGGTTCGCGGGGTACAGCGGGCACCCCGAAGCGACCACGTTGAAAGCGATCATTGGCAACACGAGCAGCGCGGCCAAGCCGGACCCGACGAGGAGCTTCATGACGTACTCGCGGCTCCCCAGACCGCTCGAGGCATAGTAAAGAACCGCGACGGGCAATAGGGCGATCGCATGCAGCTTCCATCCGGCTACGCCCGCTGCCAGGAGAATCACGATCGTTCTCGCGGAGGGCGAGACCTCTCCTTCGGTAGTCCCCTCACGACGTACACGATCGACGTGTAGCACCACGTAGACCATCGCGACGATGAGGAGGCTGATCGGCGTCTCGGCATGCGTGCTGACCATGTGCTCATCGGCCATGAACGGGCTCAGGCAAACGTACGCGACGAGCGCGAACATGTCCTCGAAGCGGCGATGTCCCCGAAGGAGTCGGGCCAGCACCACCGCCGCATGAAAGACCGCGAGGGCAACGACCAGTCCTCCGAACACGGCATCGGCTCGGGCGAGCAGCACCCCCGAATCGAAGGGACTGTGGAGAGCGAGCCATCCGGAAGCGGATCCGAGTCGTACGTGTATCAGCGCGAGCCCTGGCACCGCACCGTACTCGTGGAACCACCGTATGGCTTGATAGTGGTACAAGCCGAGATCGCCAGCCAGGTGCCGCTGTGCTGCGAACGCCGCGGCGGCCAACGCCACGACCGAGCTCGAGGCCGCGACCGCGCGGTCCGGTAGCAACTGGACGAGCGCCTTCCGGACCGGTCGACGCGAGGCGCACGCGCCAGCGACCGCGAGGATGGCGATCCCACAGACCGTCGGCGTCAAGGGTAGGAACAACGAGAGCCCCAGCGCGAGTATCGACGCCAGGGCGAGTCCGATCCACACGGCGACGACGAACCGGTCGCCCCGATGAGGCAGCTGCCGCGCCTCCGGTACGGCGAGCCCTATCAACAGCAGGCTCGGTACCAGCACGATCCAAGTGGCCAAGTATAGGATCACGTGCACGTCTCCCGCAGACGCCTTTGCCCCGGACCGCACGCAGACTGTACACCGTGTGGCACTCGCCCCGGTCCGGCGTGCAATTCCGAGGCCATACGACTTCGACGTCCTGGCCGGTTCGCGCGCACACGCATCGGACCGTCGGTCACCTGCGGCCGGTCCGGACGCGTTCCTGATGCCGATCCGCTACATTCTCGGCGAGTTCGGGGCGAATAGCTCAGTCGGTTCAGAGCGCCTGCCTTACAAGCAGGAGGTCGGGGGTTCG
>JAKSCH010000446.1 GCA_022360695.1 Gemmatimonadota bacterium | reverse complement strand
GCTGGGACCCGCGCTCCGGCGAAGCGGAGGCGCGAGAGAGCGCGCGCGTCGCTCGGTCGGCTAGCCGTCCTCCTTCGCCTCGAGCCCGTCCGGTCGCAGCACGGCGCCCGAGCCTCGGTCGTCGAGCAGCTCCAGCCGGGGCTCCCCCTCGTCGACGCGCAGGTCCAGCCGCACGTCTCCCTGGTCGGTCTCGCCGAGCTGCACCCGTGGGCGGCCGTCTTCGTCCGTACCGACGAAGGCGACGCGGGTCCCGTCGCGATCGAACACGCTCATCGTCGCGCCGGTGCTCGTCAGCCGCGCGAGGTACCGCGTCGTGCCCCCCCGCGATCGAAAACGGAGCAGACCGCTGTTGGCGGGCGTCGTACCCAGCTCCGCTCGTGCCCGGCCGTCCGAGTCGAAGAACGTGAGCATCGGCGCGCCATCGTCGGTGACGGCGAGCTCGGCTCGTTTGTCGCCGGCTCGATCGACCAGGACGAACTGGCGGCCCCACACCACGTCGTCTTGTCTCGAGAACCCGGTCAGCGCGAAGGCGACCGCGCCGGTCGCGAGACCGAGCACGGTGCGCCGCAGCCGGCGGTTCTGCCGCTCGAGTCGGTCGAGCCGTCGAGCGATATGCGTCCGATCTTGACGTTGCATGGCGTGCCTCGCGGAGAATGGGCGTCGGCGCTCGCCGTCGGCTCGTGGCGGCGAACGCCGACGGGTCGACGTCGAACGGGGTCCCCGACGGCGGACGCTATCCTCCGACGTTCACGCCGACGAAGAACGCGACATCGGAGTCGGCCGGCGAGTCCGGGGTCACGAGCGGGAAGAGAACGCCGCCGTCGACGAACACGTTGTCGCTCGCGCGTAGGCGAACGGCGGGACCGGCGCTGAAGAACGTGTCATCTCCGATCTGCAACGCCCCTTCCGCGCTCAATCCGATGCGATCGTTCAGACCGAACACGCCGGCGGCCGAAAGCGTGACGAACGGATCGCCGTCGGCATCGTCGGTCGGGATGGCCAGCGTGCCCGATGCGTGGAGCGACGCGTCGTCGAGCTGACGCGAGACGGCCAATCCCCCCGCGATGGCCAGCCCCTCGCGGCCGAACCCGGTCTCACCGGTCGGAAGCACGAGTTGCGCGACCGCCGCCAGGTCGGTGCCCGCTCGTCCACCGAGCCGATACTTGCCGTACAGCGACAGGTCTCCGATTCCGCTCGATCCCTCCGCGGTCTCGAAGCTGATGTTGTTCACGGTCGACAGGATGGCCCCGACCGTCAGGTCGTCCACCGGCGCCAGGAAGCCGCTCAGCAGGAGCTGGAAGAAGTCCCAGCCTTCGGTTCCGCCGCCCTGTAGCGCGATCGACCCGGTCGTCAGCCCGCCGACCGCACTGAAGCTGGTCCGCCCGCGGTCGAGCACCCGTCCATGCTCCGTGAAGACCGGCGAACCCGCGTGCGCGCTCTCGCCCTGTGCTCCAAGCGCCGCGGCCGCGCCGAAGGCGCCCACCTGCGGGTGGGCCTCCTTCGGGACGGAGATCGCGAGTACGACGGCCATTGAAGTCCATATGGTGCTACGGATCCCGTTGCGCATCGATCCCTACTCCTGCTCGTAGTGGAGGACGGAGTTGCCGATCTTGATTCGGTCGCCGATCCGGACCGTGGTTTCCTGCACGGCCCGGTCGTTCACGTAGGTCGGGTTCGTGCCGCTCAGGTTGCGAATCGTGATCTCGGAGCTGCCGTTCGGCACCACGATCGCGTGCTCGCGCGATACCGTGCCCTCGCTGATCACGATCTGGCAGGTCGACGGATCGCGCCCGATCTTGAGCCCGCTCTCCGGGAGCGGGAACCGGTTGCCTTGTAGAGGACCCGCTTGCACGACGAGGCGTCCGGAGCCCCCATCGTTGGCCGCGATCGGCGTCGGCGGATCCACCGGCACGGCCTCGATGACGGCCCCGTCGGCGGCTCGCCGACGCATCGCGAACCCCCAGCCGAGCAACACGAGCCCCGACAACACGGCGATCCCGATCAGGATCGGTGTCCCCCCGCTCCCACCGCTCGCGCCCGGCTGCGCGACTCCGCCCCGACCGGCCATGGCTTCTCGCCGGAGCTCCAGCGCGTCTCGCAGGTTCGGCATCACCCGCAGCGTCTGGTCGAACGCCGGGATCGCGTCTTCGAAGTCACCCGCGTAGTGCAGGTCGAGCGCGTTCGACCAGTCGCGGTCGAACATCCCGCGCGTGGGCGTCACGCCGGCCGAACGAATGAACTCGTTGACCACGCTCGTGGGGACCGCGAAGAAGAAGCCGGGCTCCGCGCCCATCGTGGCCATTCCGATCACTTCGCCGCGGTCGTTGAAGAGCGGTCCGCCGCTCGAGCCCGCCGAGGTGGCCGCGTCGTACTGGATCACGTTCGACCCTTTGACGTCCATCTTCACGCTGTTCACGGTCCCGCTCGTGAACGACGCTTCGATCTCGGTCTGCGGGTTGAGCTGCCCGTACCACGTGGCCCGCGTCACGGCCGGATATCCGGCGAGGTGGACGTTCTCGCCGATCCGCATCGCGTCGGAGTCGCCGAGCGGGAGCGTCGGCAGGTCCCGACCCTCGATCTTCAGGATGGCGACGTCCTTGCCGCTCTGGATGTCCTGGCCGGGGATCGACGCTTTCCCCTCGAACGGGAAGATCGCGGGGCTGTACTCCTTTACCTCCGCCGGATACCGCTGCCAGTTCTGCGTGTACACGGCGAGATCCTTGTCGACCTGCATCTCCGCGAACGGCAGCAGGCGCTGCATCAGACGGATCTTCTCGTCGTTGGTGAGAATCCCGCCTCGCTCGGCCTCCTGTAGCGCGAAGAAGCCCGACTCGTCCAAGGCCTGGAAGAGTAGCTCGCCCATGAGCTGTTGCTCGTTTTG
This sequence comes from Gemmatimonadota bacterium, assembly GCA_022360695.1. Lineage (GTDB taxonomy): Bacteria > Gemmatimonadota > Gemmatimonadetes > Palauibacterales > Palauibacteraceae > Palauibacter. The sequence goes on along the minus strand of JAKSCH010000446.1, from coordinate 839 downwards.
GTCCTGGAAGAGCTGTACCACGTGTCCGTTCGTGACGGCGTATCCATCCGGCGTGATGATCCACCCGGAGCCCGTCGACGCCATGACGGCTTCGAGATCGAGCAAGAGCGTCTCATCCGGCAGGTGGATCCCATCGACGGTCGCCGCGACGGGACCGGCGACGTTGATGAACGCGCGGGCGGAGGCCCAGATGTACACGACGCCCGGCTTGATCTCGTAGTACATGCGCTGCCGCTCCTGCGCGTCCTCGAGCTGCGCAGCCACGGGGGCCGTCGACCCGACGGCGAGTAGAACGGCGAGCCCGAACGTGCGGCCACTCGCCCATGTTCGTCTGATCATCTTCCTCTCCTTGGATCAGAGGGGGGATCGGTACGCGGTAGGTGCGAGGCCTCAGTCGGCCTCGAAGACCACGCACTTGAAGATCCACTCCGAAGAACCGAAGCGGAGGGTGTCCCCGTCGGACAGCGTCTCTTTGTCGACGCTGGTGTCGTTGACGTAGGTGCCGTTGGTGCTGTCGAAGTCCGTGACGACGAAGGTCCGGTCCTTCAGACGAATGCTGGCGTGCAGCTCCGAGATGTGCTCCTCGGTCAAGGTCACGTCGCAGTCCGCGCTCGCGCCGATAGTCGCGCGTTCGCCCGAGATCTGGTGCATTCGACCCTTTTGCCCCCCCTCGAGGCCGACGAGCCACGCGACACCCTCGATCTCGGACGGTGCGTGCATGACCTGCGTCTTCCGGCTCGCCGATGAAGCCGCGGCGGCCGCCTGCTCGGAGATGTTGATCGTCTTGGCCAGCTCGGGGCCGACGTCGCTCTGACTCATTGCCGTCTCCTCCTCGGTGG
>JAKSCH010000329.1 GCA_022360695.1 Gemmatimonadota bacterium | reverse complement strand
GTTCGCGAAGGGTCCGCCGTGGATCTCGAGAATGAGCGGATACTGTCGGTTGGGGTCGAAGCCGGGTGGCTTCACGATCCAACCCTGGATGTCCAGGCCATCGTGCGAAGACTCGTACCAGATCTCTTCCACCTCGCCGAGCGGCTTGTGGCCGAACAGATCTTCGTTGAGCCACGTGAGGCGCTGAGGCTCGGACCCGCGCTCGGCCACCGCGAGGTCGGCGGGGTGGTCGGGCGTTCCGTGTGTGAACGCGAGACGCCCGTTCGCCGCGACGGTGTACGTGCCGCCGCCGTACGGTCGACCGAGCGACAGCCCCTGGACGTTGGAGGCGAGATCGGTGACGGTGCCGTCCAGATCGACGTGCGCGACCCGAGTGTTTCCTTCCGTGTCGTACTGGACGAAGAGGCCCTGGCTATCGCCCGCCCAATTGAGGTTCCCGATCGAGCGGTCGAGGTCGTCCGCGATCATTCGCGACCCGCTCCCGTCGCGGTTCATGACATAGAGCTTGGTGACCTGGTAGCCGAGGTAGCGATCGTCGTAGCCGAGATAAGCGATCTGCCGACCGTCGGGCGACACCTTCGGATTCGCATCGGGACCGCGGCGATCGGTCAGGGCTCGCACCGCCCCGTCGGCGACCGTGATCTCGAACACCTCCGAGTCGCTCGTGTGGTATTCCCAGTCCTCGCGGCGCGTGGCTGAGATCAGCAGGTGCCGGGAATCCGGCGTCCACTCGGGTCGGCCACCGTGGTTGTACGGGCTGTCCGTGAGCTGACGCGGCGTCCCCCCCTCCGCGGGGAGCACGAAGATCTGGGAGTATCCGAGCGGCAAGAAACCGGCGCCATCCATCCGATAGATGAGACGCTCGTACGTCTTGGCCGGAGGCGCCCAGCTCGCGCCTTCCGGCTTGGCCGGCATCTGCGCGAACGGCTTCGGGTCATCGGGGACGAACATGCTGAACGCGATCGATCGACCGTCGGGGGACCAGGAGATCCCGCCCGGGCTTCGCTCGAGGTGCGTCAGCATCGCCGTCTGACCCGTGTCCATCCAACGCAGATAGAGCTGGCGCTTGTCGTTCTCGTCGGTGGCCATGTACAGGAGCTTCGATCCGTCCGGTGACCACCGGGGCGACGAGAAGTTCTGCTGACCGGTGAGCAGCGGTCGGTGGTCGGACCCGTCGTAGTCCACGATCCACAGGTTCTGCTTCTGTCGATCGGTCATGATGTCGATGAAGGTGCGCACGTAGACGACCTGCGATCCATCGGGCGAGATTTGCGGGTCCCCCGCGTATTCGAGCTCGAAGACATCGGCGGGACCGAAGGCATCGGGATTCGGTCCGTTCTGCGCGTCGAGCGACCCGGCCACGAGCAGCGGGATGAGGGCGAGCGCGAGTCGGGGCGACGTGCGGGCGAGCGACGACTTCATGGTTCCTCCTTGACGGCTTCGGGCGTGTCGCGGACGAGACGGACAGCGCACGCGAGGCGGTGACGCGGCCCGGACTCCGTATCGCGCAAGGTAGCGTCTCGACGGGACCCCGATAAGTTCTCCGCCATGTCCCGCCGAGCCGCACCGTCGCCCGAGCGCTCTCCCCCGTTGCCGGAGACCATCCGCTGGTCCCCGGATGGGACCGGTCTCCTGATCCTCGACCAGACCCGTCTCCCGGAGTCGAACGAAGAGCGGCTGCTCACGACCGTGGACGACATCGAAGAGGCGATCCGGAGCCTCCGGGTTCGCGGCGCGCCGTTGATCGGGATCACGGCCGCGATGGGGGTCGCGGCGCTCGCGCGTCGACGCGCACGCGAGGGAGCGAGCGAGTCCGAGCTTCGAGCGTCGATCGCCGCGTGGATCGAGCGGTTGTCGGAAGCCCGCCCCACGGCGGTCAACCTGATCTGGGCGCTCCGTCGTCTCAGCGCGTCGATCGAGACGACGTTCCCCGACCCACCCGCCCTGGCGGAGCACCTCGCCGCCGAGGCGGACGACATCCGTGACGAGGATCGACGCATGTGTCGTGCGATCGGCGAGCACGCGGCGACCCTCCTGGCGGATGGCGATGTGGTCATCACACACTGCAACGCCGGCGCGCTGGCCACGGGCGGGATCGGTACGGCCCTGGCGCCGATCTACGTCGCGACCGAGACGGGCAAGACCGTTCGGGTGTACGCCGATGAGACCCGTCCGCTGCTCCAGGGGAGTCGGCTCACCGCCTGGGAGCTCTCGCAGGCCGGGATCGACGTCACGGTGCTCGCCGACAGCATGGCCGGTTCGTTGTTCGCCTCGGACCCGCCGGACATCGTCTTCGTCGGATCGGATCGGATCGCGGCGAACGGCGATGTCGCGAACAAGATCGGGACGTACGGTCTCGCCGTGCTGGCCGCGCACCACGAGATCCCGTTCTACGTCCTCGCCCCCACGTCGACCATCGACCTCGACTCGTCGACCGGGTCGGACATTCCGATCGAGCACCGAAGCCCGGAAGAGATTCGCCGGGGGTTCGGATCGGTCACGGCACCGGAAGCCGCGGGCGTGTACAGCCCGGCGTTCGACATCACGCCGGCCGCGCTCGTGGCGGGGATCGTGACGGAGTGGGGCATCCATCGCCCGCCGTACACCGAATCGCTCGCGACCGCGGTCGGCCGAGCGCGCCGGCCGCGCGCGTAGCGGGGTACGAACCGGTGCGCGTCAGGCTCCTCGTCGACCCGATGCCTCGGCCGTAGTCGGCGCTCGAAGCCGACCGGACGCGGGATGCGGCTCATCCGCTCGGACCTCGAGGAGCCAGGATGGGCAGATACTGCTTCCAGGGACCGACGCTCGCGTCGAACTGCCGGGCGACGACCCGCGCGATCTGTCCGATGTGGTCGAGATCGTGCACCGCCCACGTCGCGAGAAGCTGGCCCATCGTCACCTCGCCCAGCTCCGGGTGTAGCCCGGGCGCGTCGAGGTCGATTCCCGTCTCGAGCAGGCGGCGCAGCGCGTCGAGACCGGCTCCGCGGAGCGTCTCGAACTCGGCCAGCAGATCGTCGAGCGCCCGCCCCGCGGTCGCCTCGATGTGGGCGAACCGGTCGAACGGTTCGAACGGCGCCCCCGGACCGTGCTCGAGGATCCAACGAACGCGCGGCATCCAGTCATCCCGCTCGCCCTGGATCAGGTGACCCAGGACGTCGAACGGGCTGAAGGTTCCCTCGCCCTCGTCGGCGTGGAGCAGCTCACCGGGGAGATCCTCGAGAAGCGCTCGCACGGTCGCCGGCGTCCGCGCCAGCAGCGTGAGCACATCGTCGGGGCGTTCTGACATAGGAGGCGTACCTGTCCGAGCTTTGCTTT